>JAYTWT010000485.1:0-3443 GCA_043743295.1 Alphaproteobacteria bacterium
CTTGCCTCACCCGCAAAGCGGGGGAGGCAAGGCACAGGTTTGCTTCCTGGGCAGCTGGTATTAGTGCCTGTGCTCGCCTCGGCCGCACATGCGGTGGACGGCACCCTCCATCCACATGATCTGGACCCCTGGGCTCCAGGTCAGGGTGCGCTGGCCGTCCGTCCAGGTGAGCTTGGTCGGGCCGCCGGACCAGGGCGTTACCGGTAGGGCGTGCGGGCCGTCGCCGCTATCGACGATGGCCACCAGCTGCTCGTCGCGGGTGGCAAAGCGCGCTCGCAGTTCGCCGCCGTCTTGGCATTCAAAGCGGGTAACGGCAGGTGGCGGCGTGGCCTCAGCGGCGGATTGCGCCCTCGACAAAGTCGGCGCGGAAACCAGAGCGAGCACAAGACCCGCTTTCAAAAGTATCGGCATGCTCAATTCTCCCCCAATCGCCAAAGCCGTGAGCGCGCGGCGACCAAACCCACGATCACCAACATCAATAGACCCGGGAACACGATCGACTGGCGCGCACCGATCTCATGGGCCAGGAACCCATAAGCCACCGCGCCCAGCGGTCCGCCGCCCATCATGCCCAGGGTGAAGATCGACAGCACCCGTGCGCGCTTCTCGGGCGGTGCGTATTCCTGCACCATGCCTCGACCCAAGGTCATGGCCACACCCCCTCCAATACCCCAGGCGAAATTCAGTACGCACAACAACCACAGCGGCATAGGCAGGGCGCACAGCAACAGAACGCTTGCCCCAGTCGCCAGGGCGATCAGATAGGCGCGGCCTGGACGCGCCAGCCGACCGCGGCGCATCAGCACCATCGCCGACAGCATCGAGCCCACCCAGAAGCAGAGGCTAAACACCCCGAACGCCGAGGCGATAGCGGTGTTGGCCTTGCCGTCGGTGACCACAGGGAAATAGCCCTTCACCATCAGCGGTAGCAGCACGGAGAACGCGCCCATGAAACAGATGCCCATACCGATGGCGCAGATGAGCACCGGGGCGATCACCGGCGAGGCAACCGCGGCCTGGAAGCCCTCGCCGATCTGATGCGCCAGGAACCGCAGGGGATGACCTTCGCGCGGCGCTCTGGCCCCAGCAGCGCGGGGCCGCAGGCGAAGGGCCGCGACAACGCCGGTCACCATCAGCGCCGCCTGTCCGAACAATAGCCCCGCCACCCCCAACAGCGGCGCAGCGATGGCCGCCAGCATGCCCAGGATCTGGCCGCCGAACTGCGCCAGCGAGGCGCTTGCCACTGCCGTCTGTACGTTGGCAGGGTCGGGGGCGACATGGCTGAGCAGGCTGTCCCGGGCCGGTGAAGCGAAGGCGCCGATCACCCCCATCACCAGGGCGTAGACGATCAAGAGGCCATAGGTCAGCCGCCCCGCTGCGACGAGGCTGCCCAGGGCCAGGAAGGTCAGTACAGTGAGGGCGCTGGCGGCAACGATGATCCGGCGGCCATCCACCCGGTCAGCGAAGAACCCACCCAGCAGGATCAGGATCGTGGTCGGCAGTTGCAGCGACATCTGGGCCAGGCCGAAACGGATCGGCCCTTCATGCAACACCACGCCCACCAGATAGGGGAACAGCACCATCTGGACGCCCAGCGCCACGAACCAGGATGCGTGCGCAAACAGATAGGCACCGAAGCCGGTTGGCCCGGCGACCGCGCCGCCGACGCCCGGTGTTGCATCCTCAGTAGTTGTCACGCGCGCCCCGATCCCTGAACACCAACCCTGTCCGAGTGATGCGCCGCCGTCGAGGGGAAACCTGTAGGTCGCGCGCGGATTTTCTAGCGCTTCCCCCCGCGCTCAGAATACCTCGCGTACGCCCAGCACCTTGGGCGTTGGCGTCACCGCAGTGCCTTTGGCGCGTTTCAGGACCCAGTCGATCAGGGTGTTTGGCACAACCGCGTTTCCGGGATCGCCGGGACGGCCCGCGGTCGGCGTGCTGTCGTCTGCTGCGATGAAGTCGGTGTGATTGTAGATCGCTGCATTGATCTTGGGGTCCAGCGGGGTCAGCGCCTTGGCGGCTTCGGTCTGATAGGCACCGGTCTTATTGATCTCGGTGAAGTCGGTGACACCGGGGAACGGGTTGGTCGCCTGGGGTGCCGGGCTCTGGCGCGCCACATAGACCGGAATGCCCGCAATGGCGGTCTTGTCGATGTCCAGCTTGACGCCGTCACGGTCCAGTTTCAGCACCTTGTAGCGACCGACAAAGCCGGCATCGAAGTCCCAACGCTCCGACTGGTACCAGTTGAACGCCACCATGCCCGAGGCATCGATGATCCGCTTGCCGCTGTCGGTGAAGCGGGTCGTGAAGGATTTGAGGTTAGTGCGCGACGGGGCCCAGGCCTGGGCTTCGACCCAATGAGCCGCCTTCCCCGCGTCGGCCACGCCGCCACCTCCACCGCCTTCGATCCAGCCGTAGACCTTGTTCGGATCCAGCATCGCGGCGGTCGGCGTGCACTTGGGTTTGGGACCCGGCCGCACCGGTCCGGCCAGCAGCGGCTCCGGGGTCGTGTCGCAGAGGGCTTCGGTTCCTGGCAGCGGCGTGAAGTCCAGCTTGCCGAGGCCCTGGCCCAGGAACCGCAGGAATGACAGCTGCACGCCAGCCTCCGGCACCGGCTCGGTATCGAAACTGACCCCGGCGCGTGCCAGCCAGGTGACCCGCAAGGTCGACAGGAAATCATCCCCCGGCGCCTTGGCCATGCCCGCCGCGCGCATCGGGAAGATCGCCTCGGCCTTAGGATCGGAGAACGCATAGTAGAGCCCGGTCACCGACTGGCTCATGAACGAGATCGGCCCGGCGATGGCCCCCAGCAATCCACCGGCTCCCGTATAAGCCGGGGCTTTACCCGAACGCAGATCGGCGACCCGGGCGAAGTAGGTGTCCAGTTGCGCGGGCGTCGGCGGGGCCTCCTGACCGGCAGACGGTCCGCCGTCCAGAAAGATCAGGCCGGCGAGCTTGTCGACGCCGCGCTTGCCGTCTGGCTGCATCCGACCGGCATAGTTGGCGACAAACCCGCCGCCCTGGCTATGCCCGGCCAGGAATATGGTCTTGGTCCCGGCCCGCGCGCGGATCAGCTTGATCATCGCATCGACGTCGCCCGCATAGGCCTCGAACCCCCAGTCGGCCATGAACTTCAGGTCGGTCTGGGTCAGCGGCTTCCACTTGGCGTCGGTGCCCGGCGAGACGATACGCGCCGGGGCACCCGGGGCCTTCATCGGCGACATCACCGGCGTGCCGAAATAGTAGCTCAGGGCCACCTTCGGGTCCTTGGCCTTGCGGGCGGCGATCAGTGCGGTGGTCTCGGCCAGATTGGCACCGCGCCGTTGCAGCACCCAGACCTCGACCCGGCACGGCTTGCCGTCACAGGTGCGGGTCTCGGCTTTGGAGACCAACTGACTGGCCAGCAGCAACCACTGCGACGGCGTTGAGGAGAACCCCGGCAG
>JAYTWT010000486.1:0-6098 GCA_043743295.1 Alphaproteobacteria bacterium
CTGGGCAAAGACCGGTTGGGTCGCTAAGGCCAGCAACGCGACGGCGCTGACGACCGCGCGAGCGCGGCGGTTGATCGAAATCTGATCCATAGCCCTAGCCTCTCAATGGTCAGTGCGCGCCAAGCCGCTGGAGTTCAACTTTTGCGGCCTCGTCGCCTGCAGCGGCGGCCTTACGGTAATAGTCGATAGCCTTGGCGCTGTCGGCGCGGACACCCTGTCCAGTCTCATACATGATCGCAAGGTTGCGCAGTGCCAGCGGACTGCCCCGGTCCGCCGCCTGTTGGAAAAGCCGGACCGCCTCGATGGGGTTGGCGCTAACCCCGGCTCCGCGCGCCGTCAGGCTGCCCAGCCCGAGATAGCCGCGCGCGTCGCCCTGGTCAGCAGCGCGACGGTAGTATTCGGCCGCTTGTGCATAGTCCTGGGTCAGGCCCGCGCCGTTCTCGAACATCACGGCCAAGCTTGACATGCCCTCGCTGTTGCCGGCTTCGGCCGCCCGTTGGTACCAGGTCGCCGCCTGAATCTCATCTTTGGCCGTGACGTCGCCGTCCTCAAAGGCATAGCCCACATGCACCATCGCTTCGCCGTCGCCCGCGAGGGCTGCGCGCTGATAGAGGTTGAAGGCTCGCCTGGGATCGCGCGCGACGCCCTCACCCCGGTCATACACATCGGCCAACTGCGCGATGGAGGGCCCGTCCCCCGCGTCCACGGCCTTCTGTAGCCAACCGGCACCTTGCCGCGCATCGACGGGCGCCCCCCGGCCCCGGAAATAGGCCTCGGCCAACATACCCATGGCGTTGGCCGACCCTTTGTCCGCAGCCGTCTGGATCCAGCGGAAACCCGACGGTTCATCTTTAGCCACACCGAAGCCGTTCAACAGACACAAGCCCCAGTTGACCATGCCCCCGGAGTGACCGGCCTCAGCCGAAGTCTTGAACCAGCGCGCGGCGGCAGCGACGTCCTTGGCCGCGCCCTTACCGCTCAGCGACATGACGCCGAGGTTGAACATCGCTGCGCCATTCCCGGCCTTGGCGGCCGTGGTCCAATCGCGGGCTGCGGACTTGTAGTCGCCCTGAGAGAAGGCGTCGCGCGCATTGACCACCAGGTCTTGGCCGGGCGCCGCCGATCGCGAGGCCACTTGGAACGAACCTGCAGGCAATTTCTCTAGCGCCCGCACCCGGTTGGACGCCAGCCGCCTAAACGAGCCGGTGATCTCGCCGCGATCCTGGGCCTCCATGTAGGCCTTGAAGTCCGCCGGATCGTCGCTGTCCTTGATCGAAGTCCAGAAGACCTGGTCCTTCTCCCACTTGATCTTGACCGGGTCGGAGCCCGGCGCGGCGGCGGCAGTCCTCACCAGCCCGTTGGGGTCAAAGCTCCAGTGCACATTGGGCCAGATGCCCTGCAGATCGGGCGTCTGTTCGCCTTCGGTCATCCGCTCGACCTCGGCCTGAACATAGCTCGGCAGTTCGCCGACCGTGATGCCGGGACGCGACAGGCCTTGGGTCAGGGCGATAGCGAAGGGGCTGTTGGCGGCACCCGCCGCCCCGTCCTGCGCCACCTGTCCGGGTCCGGCCGCCATCAAGGTGACCACAGCGACGCTGGTCGGGCCGGTCTCCCGAGTCAGGCCTCGCGTATTGCCGCCAAGGCTGCGCGTTGCGACGGGATTATTGCGGCACGCGTCCAGGATGATCAGCCGCACGGCCTTGGCACCCATCATCGACTGGCCCAGCCGCGCCGATTCTACCGCCGTGCCCGTCAAAGACGACTTGTTGGTGATGATCGCATCTTTGGGCAGCAGATAGTTGATACCGTCAATCATCGCGCCGTGGCCAGCATAGTAGATCACCGCGGCCTCGGAACCCTTGGCCGCTTCCTCGAACGCGCCCAGCCCCTCGATCAGTGAAGCCCGCGAGGGGTCCGTCAGCACCGTAACCTGAAAGCCCAGCTTCTGTAGGGTAGCCTGGACCAGCTTGGCGTCCTTGGCCGGATTGTTGAGACTGGGGACTTTATCGTATCTGGAGACGCCGACGATCAACGCCACGCGTTGCGCAGCCCACGCGCCGGAGGCCCCGCCTAAGTTAAGCGCAACCACCACGGCGATCACCAGCCACGGCCACCGCCGGGCTTGACGATCCAGGCGCTGATGCCGCGCGGCACTCATCTGAACCGACCTCTAACTGTGGCCGCGCACTTTAACAGCCAACCGCAAGCGTACGCCGACGATCAAGCGGCGACCAGAGGTATGCGAGATTCTATTTGGCTGGCGGCGGGTATTGGACCTTTGACTTCAGATTCTCGATCACTGCGCGAGCGTCGAAAGCACTGACGTCGCCCTCAGGCTTGGCACCTCGAGCCATGACCACTTCGGCCGAAGCCTCGAACTTCTCGATGGTTCGAACATCGACCCGGTCCGACCAGAGCCGCCCACCCCAGAATGGATCGAGACCGCCCCAGCCATATCCCGAGCCGTAGAAGCGCCAGTAAGGCCGCCAGCCGCCGAACCCGCCGTACCACGAGCGGCCAAAGGGTTCGGGATCTACCGACGTCGTCGTCGTCTTGTCTGTGTCGCGCTGGGCCAATGCGAACCAGTCATAGCCGTTCTGAACGGTCAGTTCGGCGGCGCGGAACAGCAAATAGCCTTCCACCGTTTCGCGACTTGTCAGCGAGTTGCCCTTGAACGTCACTCGATAGCGGTTGGGTTCGACCTTCAGTTCGGTGAACCCGCCCAAACTCGATTTGCCCGGCACCACCGCTTGGTATGGCGTAGCGGTGACGCAGGCGCTGAGGCCCAGCGCGGCGGCGGCGATCAGGGCAAGCGTGGCGGACTTCACCGACATGTCAGGTCTCGATCTTCAAGGTTACGCAATACAGACGAGTGGGGCCACGAAAACGGGCCGCAAATAAGGCCGATCAGGCTGGCGGCATCGCCATCAGATAGACGAGGCGACCTAGGCCGCCGAATAGCAGGATGGCGACCGCGATCGCCTGGATCAGAAATCCCGAGCTGCGCTTACCGGCCTCGGCCACATAACCACGCTGATAGATAATCCGCCCTGCGATCCAGACTAAGCCTACTGCGGCGGCGATCAATGGGCTCCAATAGATCGCGAACAGCCAAAGCGGGACCAGGAACAGCGGCAGCCACTCCAAGGTGTTGTAGTGGGCCCGGATGGTACGCTCCAGGAGCGGGTCGCCCGTCATCGCAGGGGCCTGGATGCCGCACTTGCTGCGCGCGCCCGCCACCTGCATGCCCATCCAGAAGTAGGCGAGCAGGCTGAGCATTGTGACGATTGCGACCGGAACATAGGCTTGCATAGAGAACCTCCCGAAAGAATGCGGCGCTGGGCCGTCTTGGAAGGTGACCTTGGCGCCATCTGGGCCCGGTGGAAACCCAGCTTAGCGGGTTCGCTGATCTCGCTTGGCCGCGACCCGCAGGCGCAGGGCGTTCAGTTTGATGAAGCCTGCTGCGTCGCGATGGTCGTAGGCGACCTTGCCTTCTTCGAAGGTGACCAGTTCCTGATCATAGAGCGAATAGCGGCTGGTGCGACCGATAATGGTCACGCCGCCCTTGTACAGCTTCACCCGCACCTGGCCGGTGACCTTCTCCTGGCTGTAGTCGATGGCGGCCTGCAGCATCTCGCGCTCAGGCGCGAACCAGAAGCCATTGTAGATGAGCGACGCATACTTCGGCATCAGCTCGTCCTTCAGGTGCATTGCGCCCCGGTCCAGCGTGATGCTCTCAATGCCTCGGTGCGCCGCCAGTAGGATCGTCCCGCCGGGCGTCTCATAGACACCGCGCGATTTCATGCCGACATAACGGTTCTCCACCAGATCCAACCGGCCCACGCCGTTGTCATGGCCGAGCTGGTTCAGCTTGGTTAGCAAAGTGGCCGGTGACATGGCGACGCCATCGATTGCAACCGGATCGCCGCGCTCGAAATCGACCGTGAAGACGGTCGGCTTGTCCGGTGCGGCCTCGGGCGAGAGCGTCCGCATGTGCACGAACTCGGGGGCCTCGACCGCCGGGTCTTCCAGGACCTTACCTTCAGACGAGGAGTGCAGCAGGTTCGCGTCGACGCTGAAAGGTGCCTCACCGCGCTTATCTTTGGTGATCGGGATCTGATGCTTCTCGGCGAAGTCCAGCAGGGCCTCGCGGCTCTTGAGGTCCCACTCGCGCCAAGGCGCAACGACCTGGATATCCGGCTCCAGCGCATAGTAGGCAATCTCGAAACGCACCTGATCATTGCCCTTGCCCGTCGCACCGTGAGCCACCGCATCGGCACCGACCTTTCGGGCGATCTCGATCTGTTTCTTGGCGATCAGCGGCCGGGCGATTGAGGTGCCCAGCAAATACTGGCCTTCGTAAACCGTGTTGGCGCGGAACATCGGGAACACATAGTCGCGCACGAATTCCTCACGTACGTCCTCGACGAAGGCGTGCTCGGGCTTGACGCCCAGGGTGATGGCCTTCAGCCGCGCGGGCTCAACCTCCTCGCCCTGGCCGAGGTCGGCGGTAAACGTCACGACCTCCGCCCCGAGTTCGGTTTGCAGCCACTTCACTATAGTGGAACTGTCGAGCCCGCCGGAGTAGGCGAGGACAACTTTCTTGACGGCGGGCAGGGTCATGAGCTTACGCGGGCCTTAAGCGTGGGTTGAACGTCGCGGGCGTTTAAGGGCGAATGCCCCGTCTGTTCAAGGCGGGTTCAAGCTCAGACGGTGACTTGAGCGCCCATCTCGACCACCCGGCCCGGGGGGATCTTATAGAAGTCAGTCGGGTTGGCGGCGTTGCGCATTAGGAAGATGAACAACTTGTCCTGCCACAGCGGCATACCAGATTGGGCCGAGGGCACCACGCTTCGTCGCCCCAGGAAGAAGGACGTCGCCATGATGTCGAACTTCAGACCCTGCTTGCGGCATAGCCCCAGGGCCTTGGGAATGTTCGGCGTTTCCATGAAGCCGTAGTTGATGAATACCTTCTTGAAGTCGTCGTTCACGGCTTCGATCTGAACCCGATTGTTGTCGCTGACCCGGGGGGTCTCGGCGGTGGTGACCGTCAGAATGATATTCTTCTCGTGCAGGACTTTATTGTGTTTCAAGTTGTGCATCAGGGCGACCGGGGCCGTGTCCGGATCAGAGGTCAGGAACATCGCCGTTCCGGGGGACCGATGCGGCGCGCGGGCGCGCAGGATCTCGGTTAGGTCAACCAGAGGCACGCTGTCGCGCCGGGTCTTGTCCGACAGGATTTGGGCACCCCGCGTCCAGGTCCACATCACCACGACCATGCCAGCACCCAGGGCCAGGGGAAGCCACGCGCCATTGAAGAACTTCAAGAGGTTCGAGGTGATGAACACGACATCCAAGACGCCGAAAGAGGTTGAAGCCAAGATCGCCATCCAGAGCGGCTTCTTCCACATGTAACGCACGATGTAGAAGAATAGCAGCGTGTCGACGAACATCGAGCCGGTGACGGCAATGCCATAGGCCGAGGCTAGAGCCGATGAGGTCCGGAAGGTGAAGAGTAGTGCCAACACGCCGATCAAGAGGAACGTATTCACCTGGGGCACGTAGATCTGCCCGGCCTGGGTTTCGGACGTGCGACGAATGTCGATGCGCGGGAACAAGCCGAGTTGCACCGCCTGTTGGGTCATCGAGAAGGCGCCGGTGATGACCGCCTGGCTGGCGATAACCGCCGCCGTGGTAGCGAGCAGCAGAACCGGCCAGTAGATCGACTGTGGGATCATGTCGAAGAACGGATTGGTCCGCGCCTCGGGATGGCTTAGCACCAGCGCGCCCTGACCCAGATAATTCAACAGCAGGCATGGCAGCACGAGGGCCAACCAGGCCGCCTGGATCGGCTTTTTGCCGAAGTGGCCCATGTCCGCGTAGAGCGCTTCCGCCCCGGTCACCGCCAGGAACACGCTGCCTAGGATGACAAAGCCGAGGAAGCCATTGTCGAACAGGAATATCACGCCGTAGTGGGGCGAAAGCGCGCGGAAAACCGAGAGGTTCTCGGCCAGATGGTAAAGGCCGAGCCCTGCCAACACGAGAAACCACACCGCCGTGATCGGGCCAAAAAACCGCGCCACATTGGCCGTGCCACG
>JAYTWT010000487.1:0-6480 GCA_043743295.1 Alphaproteobacteria bacterium
GTTCTGGTTCGGGATAACAATCAGCGTGTCGACGTAACGCTGCAGCTCGGCGATCCCGGCGTCGGCCAGGCGCATGCGGTGACGGCCTTCGAAGTGGAACGGCTTTGTGACCACACCCACGGTCAGGATTCCCCGCTCGCGGGCGCACTTGGCGATGATCGGCGCAGCGCCCGTACCGGTGCCGCCGCCCATACCGGCAGTGATGAAGACCATGTGGGCCCCATCCAGGTGCTCACCGATCTCGGGGATGCTCTCTTCGGCCGCGCTCATGCCGACCTCGGGGTGGGCACCTGCGCCCAAGCCTTGGGTCACCTGCACGCCCAGCTGGATACGGCGCTCGGTCTTCGCGAACTGCAACTGCTGGGCGTCCGTGTTGCCCACCACAAACTCGACGCCCAAGAGGCCCGCATCGATCATGTTGTTGACCGCATTGCCACCTGCACCACCGATGCCGAACACGACAATCCTGGGCTTCAGTTCCGTGGCGCGCGGCGCTGATAGAGAGATAGTCATCTGACGATCGGTCCTTCCCAGTTTTCCGGCCTACGCGCCTGGAGCCCCTGGCCCGACGCACCCGAGTAACGATGCGTTAAGTACGCGCCGACACCGTTAATCGAGGGTTAACCGCATACTGTGAGTCGGAACTCTGTCGAGGTTCCCCACCGCTTAATTTCAGGGCTTGCGCTCAAGAGAAGCGTGACGAATCAACAGCAACGTCGAACCGATGGTACTGGTAAGCTGCACCGTCAGATTCCGAGGGCCTTTCGAACCTCTCGCCAGTCGACGAGTTTGAAATTCTGTCGGGCGCCCTTTGAACCCTGATCGACGTCGTCCTGTACCACCACCAGGCCATCTGGGAATCCTCCCACCGGGCCGCCCAGTGCGGCCACACCGTCCGTCCCGGTCACCGCATCGACACTGCCACTCGCAACGACGCTGAAGCGGCCTTTGAAGGACGGCTCGGCGTCATCGACGCGCCACACGGCAAAGCTGGAGTCGCCCTGGCTCGACGCGATGAGCCATGTGCCCGCGCGGTCTTCCAGCAGGGCTAGCCCTTCCACGTCGGGCTTCAGCATCGTCGAGGGTGCCTCAGCGATGAGCGTTCCCGTCGACGAGGTCGCGGCGAGGTCAAAGCGCCAGATGCCGCGCCCCTCTTCACCCAGGTAAAGACGGCCCCGCGCGTCGTCGGCCACACATCCCTCCGGCTGGGTAGCCACGGCAAACCGGCGCTCCTCGGTCCAGACGGGCTTGCCATCCGCACCGCTCGCAACGAGGTGTTGGCGAACCTGGCCGTCGGTTCCATTGGTGATAACGAGGAAGGCGCCACCGCGGCGGGCCATGCAGAGGCCGTAAGGTTCGGTCAGGTCCACGCGAACCAGCGCCCAGAAGGCCACCTTTAGGGTCGCGGGATCCAGGAGATAGAGTGCCACACCGCCGCGCCCTCGATCAGAGGCAGCAATCAGGACCCTTGGGCCAGCTCCCGTCGAAAAGCCGTCGCGAAGGTCGACGTTGTTGGGCTTGCCACCGGGAAGAGCCTGACGCTGGGCCCCATCCAGCCCGTAGACGTAGAGGCCCGCCTGCTTATCGGTGCCCAGGATGACGCCGCGCCTGTGGTCATTCGGGTCAACCCAGATCGCGGGGTCATCCGCTGCATCGCGCACGGCCGTCCCGACCGGCGGGGTCTCGGCGGCAGCGATCACCGGCGATCCAACGCCGACGGTCATCCCGGCCGAGTCGGACCGATCCTCAGGTCCCGGCGCGGCACAAGCGCCCAGCAGGAATAGGCAGGACGCAGCGCTGGCGGCGCATCGGAAAATGCTCATTTCAATCTCACGCTTGGCGGCTCCGATCCGGGCGCGCACCATCGTTACACATCGTTGTTCTACGCGGTCAATCCGCCATGTCCTGATGACGAAGCAACGCAGTGATCTTATAGTATCGTTCCCAAGCATAGTCGGCATCAGGGTTTGAATTGCGGGGATTTTTCCAATCACTTCAGGCTCATCATTCGCACGCAAAATCATGATCATTTAGCGAATTTATCTCAATATATTCCGATGACTATGGCGAATACGCAACACCACGATAAGCGTCATAAATCTGAATTCAATATTGAGGATAAACTTCAAAGTCTCCGATTAGAGCGTCCGCAATCAGACGGGGATGTTCAGATGAAAACCACAATTCTTCCGCCGCGCGCAGCCTTGATGGCCAGCGTCGCGTTGGCCGCACTGTCGTCCGGCGGGTATGCCTTCGCCGCCGATGCTGAGGCGTCGGTTTCTGTCGAGGAGATAGTCGTCACGGGTCGGCCAATCGCCGATTCACAGGCCGCAGCGCTCAAGGTTCAGAAAGAGTCGCCTTCGCTGGTCAGCGTAATTGCCGCTGACGCGGTGGGTCGTTTGCCCGACCAGAACATCGCCTTTGCCATAGGCCGCCTCCCCGGCGTGGCGGTCGAGCGCGATCAGGGCCAAGCCCGCTATATCAACCTGCGTGGCGCCAAGCCCAACTGGACCACGGTCTCGTTCGACGGTCTGACGATCATCAGCCCGGAGGGCCGCCAGACGCGCTTCGACAATATCCCCTCCGCGCTCGCCAGCCAGGTCATCGTGACCAAGGCCGTCACGCCGGACATGGCTGGCGAAACCATCGCCGGCAACGTGAACATTGTCACCCGCAGCGCTTTTGACCGGTCCGGCCTGTTCATCGCCGGCAAGGCAGAGCTCGGCTATCTGCAGTTAGGCGGTGGCGAAGAGTCCAACGTGTCCCTCACCGTTTCCGACCGTTTTCTGGACGGACGCCTCGGCGTCCTGGCCCAAGGTTCTTTCTATCACCGCAACATGGTCACCGATAACTGGGAGACAGACCCTTATCTGACCGCTGGAGGCCCGGGCCGCGACCTCCGCCCCGGTAACGAGACCCGCCGCTGGGCGCGCGAGTTCGAGAACAAAGCCTATCGTCTAACGCGGGAGAACATCGGCGGGTCGCTCAAAATCGAATATGATTTTGACGACAACAATCGGGTCGGGTTCAGTTCGATCTACACCAAATACTACGATGAAGAATTGCGCTCGAACTACATCTTCCGGATGGACAACGGTGCCGTAGCGACACCCGCCGTAGCTTGTCCGGCGGTCGTGGCACCCCAGACCAACACCGGCTACGCCGACATCTGTAACGGTAACACCCCGCAGAAGGGCACGATCTACGGCTCGCAGTTTACGGCGAATTTTAATTCCCTGGAAAGCGCCGAGTACACCTGGACCAACACCCTGTCCGGCAAGCACAACTGGAGCGACTGGGACGTCAGCTGGAAGCTGAACTACACACAGACTGAAGACGGCATCGACGCCCCGTCGCGGAGCAACTTCGCCAGCCCGACCACAGTCACCGACCGTCCTACGGTGAATTATGACTTCACCGACCCCGACAACAATACGGTCAGCCTCTTCCGTACGGTGTTGACGGGAACCGGCGCGACTGCGGTTCGCTCACGCGGGGCCGCCGAGAGCTCAATCAACGCCTTCCTGTTGCCGAACGTGGCGACAGGCAGCACCATCTCGACCACGGACGGTGGCGATCCGACTTTCGCCTACGCCGGCAAATTCGACGTCGAGCGGGAATTCGAGATGTTCGGCTCGCCGTTCAAGCTGAAGTTCGGCGGCTTCTATTCTGCCCGGACCAAGAAGCACGAGGAAACCCTGTACGCGGCGACGCTGGCCCAGTTGAATGCGGCGCAGCAGGTGTTCACCTTCGACCAGATCCGCAATCTGAAGCCCTATCAGGCTGATTTGAAGCTGGGTTACACCTTCAACTACTTCTCGAAGGATGCCTTGGACAAACGGGCAAATGACCTCTTGAAGGCTGGCGTGCTGACCCGCACCAACACCAACGCCAACTATTATCGCGTCCAGGAAGACATCGTTGCCGGCTATGCGATGGGCACTTGGACCCAGGACTGGGGCAACATCGTCGCCGGCATTCGTGTCGAGCACACCAAGAATTCCGGCAGCGCGTTCGGCGGTGTAACCGGCTCGGCGACGGCCAACCCCCTTACCAACCTGGTCACCGCATCCAACGACTATGTACTGGTGTTCCCCAGCGCCCACATCAACTGGAATCTCAACGACGAGATGAAGGTCCGCGTGGGATTGACCACCGGCGCGGCGCGGCCCGACTTCGACGAACTGCGACCGAACTTGGTGGCCAATGACTCCACCCAATCGATTGCTGGCGGCAACCCCGACGCCAAGCCAGAGAAGGCGATCGGCGTCGACGCCTACTACGAGTGGTATATGGCCTCAGGCGGCTATCTGTCGCTGGGCGTATACTACAAGGACCTCAAGGACACCCTCTTCAGCCAGACGGGCGTGTTCAACCGCGACACCCTCAACTTCGGCGGTGTGGACCGGTCCGGTTACGCCTTCAGTACGCTTCGAAATGGAGGCAAGGGTCACCTGCTCGGCCTTGAGGCGTCGATCCAGCAGTCGATCGAACCGTTCCTGGAAGACAGCAATGTTCCAGACTGGGTCAAAGGTTTCGGCATTCAGGCCAATTTGAACCTGAACGACTCGGAAATTACGGTCCCCAGCGTAGGCGGCGTGCCCATGCGAAAAGTTCCGCTGATCGGTTCGTCGGATACCATCTACAATGTCTCGCTTTATTATGAGCGCTATGACCTATCGGTGCGGCTAGCCTATCAGTACCGCACACCCTGGGGCCAATCGATCGGCGAGTATCAGGTGCTGAACGGCAAGACAGTCCCGCTGAACAATGGCGACATCTACTGGAACAGCGACGAGGAGCTCGACCTTTCGGTCCGTTATCAGGTCAATGAGAGATTCGAATTGACCTTCGACGCCGCAAACCTGACGAACGATCCGGGTCGTCGCTACGGTGATACGGCGGCCTACCCCATCGAGTGGGAGCGGTTTGGTCGTCGCTTTATCGTGGGCGTAAACTTCACGTTCTAATTGTAGCTTTCGGGAGTTGGCGCATGCGCACGGTCGCGGGATTATTGTTCATCGCGGCCGTGGCCCTGCCCGGCCAGGGTCTCGCCCACGAAGGCCGCCACGCGACCCGCGTCGAAGCGATGCTTGGCACCAAGTTGGGCAAGGTCGACCCCGCTGAGCGCCGATGGCTGGCTGGCGATCACCACGTCCACAGCCGCTACAGCGTCGGCTACACGGCGGCGGCCGACGGCCAATCACCCCCGACGGCGGTGATCGCCGGTGACGCTATCCACCCGATCCCGACCAATGCCGCCATGGGGGCCAAATTCGGCCTCACGTGGATGGTTGCTACCGACCACGGCGGGCCTTTGCACTCAAAGATCAACCGCGATCTGGCCTATCCGGAACTGCTGGAAGCCCGCCGCAAAGTGCCCGGCGTCATCCAGTTCTACGGCATGGAGCTCGACACCCCCGCCGCCGAACACTCCAGCGTCATCGTTCCAAACACGCCCGCTGAACGCGAGACGCTGTTCGGGATCGAAAGCAAGTTTAACCGACGCGAGCCCTGGCCAGCCGATCCGGCCTGGAACACCGAGGCGCGGATGATCGACGCGCTGAAATACATGGCGCAGATTGCGGCACCCCCGGTGGTGATCGCCAACCACCCCGCCCGTACCGCCACGGCGATGGGCGTCTATGGCTTGGTGTCACCGGGCGAACTTCGCAACTGGAACGACGCTGCGCCCAACGTCGCCGTCGGCATGGAGGGCGCGCCAGGCCACCAGGCCGGGGCGCTGAACGCCAAGGCCCAGGCCGATCCGGACGACGCCTTCCGGGGCAGTTATCGCCGAGCCCCCACCATGGGCGGCTATGACCAGATGACCGCGCGCCTTGGTGGGTTCTGGGATTCCATGCTGGCCGAGGGCCGCCGCTGGTGGATCACCTCAACCTCGGACTCCCACCGCCACTATACCGAAGGTGGCAGCGACTTCTGGCCCGGCGAGTATTCCAAAACCTACGTCAAGGCGGCCAAGATGCCGGCGGATATCCTGGATGGTCTGCGCAAAGGCCGGGTATTCACCACCCTCGGCGATCTGGTCAGCGAACTGGACGTGACGGCACAGAGCGCCGACGGCCGAGCGCGCGCCGAGATCGGCGGGACTCTCACCGTCCCAAAAGGCTCCGACGTGACGATCGTCATCCGTCTGCGCAACCCCGCCGCCGCCAACGCGGGTGGCCGCGCGCCCAACGTGGCCCGCGTCGACCTCATTCGCGGCGACATCACCGGGCCCGCCGCCGACCGCACGACCGACGCCAGCCCCACTACCCGTGTCGAGAAGCGCTTCGACCGCACAGGTTGGATGCGCGACGGCGAACGCATCGCCATGACCTACACGATCCGCAATGTGACCGGCCCGATGTACCTGCGGGTGCGCGGAACCAACGGTTCTGAACTGGAACCCACCGCGGATACCGCCGGCGAGGACCCGTGGTCAGACCTGTGGTTCTATTCGAACCCGGTATTCATAGC
>JAYTWT010000488.1:0-1573 GCA_043743295.1 Alphaproteobacteria bacterium
GGACCGGCGGTGATCATCATGCATGAGATGCCGGGGCTTCACCCCCTGGTGGTACGGTTCGCCGACCGGGTCGCCGCTGCGGGGATGACGGTGTTCTGCCCCAGCCTGTTCGGAAAGCC
The DNA here is from genome assembly GCA_043743295.1 of Alphaproteobacteria bacterium. GTDB lineage: Bacteria > Pseudomonadota > Alphaproteobacteria > Caulobacterales > Caulobacteraceae > Phenylobacterium. The sequence continues at coordinate 120 of JAYTWT010000488.1, forward strand.
AGGCAAGCCGGCCAGCCGCAGCTATGCGCTAACCACGGCGCTCGGCGTGCTTTGCATCCGGCGTGAGTTCCATGTCTGGCGTGGCGACCGCTCAAGCCCGGTCGTCGATTGGCTAAAAGCACTGTCGAGACAGGCCCATGCAGAGTGTGGCGGCAACGGTGTGGGTGCTGTGGGCATGTGTTTCACCGGCGGGTTCGCCCTGGCCATGATGACCGACCCGTCGGTGGTGGCACCGGTTCTGTCGCAACCCTCTCTACCCATCGCGCGCAACAACCCCGCACGGCAGGCTGAGATCGGCCTATCCCGCGACGAGATCGCCTGTGTGAAAAGTCGGATGGAGACCGAGAACCTGACCGTAATCGGCCTGCGGTTCAAGAGCGACGTGTTGGTCCCAGACGCACGATTCGAGACCTATGCACGCGAGTTTGGGGATCGGTTTGAGTCCATTGAATTGGAGGATGCCGACGCCCAGCCGGCATTCATCCCGCCCCACTCGGTGTTGACGCTGCACCTGAAAGAGGACGGCCCGACCAAGGCGGCAGAGCAGCGGGTGATCCAGTTCTTCAAGGATCGGACGGGGGCGTAAAATTCAGAAGTGTCATCCCGGTTTTCGCGGAACGCGGAAGACCGGGACCCCTCGCGCCGAGGTTGGAAGTTGGGTACCGGTTTCATTGCCTAAGCACATTCGGCGAAACCGGGCGCGGGGGGTCCCGGTCTTTGGCTAAGCCAAAACCGGGATGACACCCTTATGCGGATACTCTAGAAGCCGCCGTTTTCCTGAGCGCGGTGTCCGATCCTCCCGCCAGGGCTCCGAAGGACTGATATGGCCCCCCGCAAACCTGACAAGCCCCGCGTGCCCGCCGGCCCGTCGCAACGACAACTGCGCGCGGGCGAAGTCGTTCGGCACGCCTTGGTCGACATCTTTCGTGAGGTGACGATCAATGATCCCGTCTTAGCCGGGGTGTCGGTGACGGTCGCCGAGGTGCGAATGGGTCCGGACCTGCGCCATGCAACCGCGTTTGTTGAGCCTCTGGGTGGTGCCAACCATGCCGACGTCACCAAGGCGCTCAATCGCCACAAAAGCTTCATCCGCGGGCACCTAGGCCGCGCGACAGAATTGCGCTTTACGCCGGAGCTTTACTTCCGCCACGACGACACATTCTTGGAAGCCGAACGGATCGCCAAGCTGTTCGATGATCCGCGCGTTCGCCAGGACCTGACGCCGGACGAGCCTTCCGATAGCTGGAAAGATCAGGACTGATGGCCCGCCGCAAGCGGGGGCAGGCGATCTCCGGCTGGGTCAACCTGGACAAACCCTACGACCTAGGCTCGACCAGCGCGGTTAGCCGAGTACGCCGCCTGTTCGACGCCCAGAAGGCAGGCCACGCCGGCACGCTGGACCCGTTGGCGACCGGTATCCTGCCTATCGCTCTGGGGGAGGCGACCAAGACGGT
>JAYTWT010000489.1:0-17082 GCA_043743295.1 Alphaproteobacteria bacterium
AGCGCCTTCGACGTTGGAGGCATTCGCTACGAGCTGGCCCAAATCCTGGGTCGGTCGGTCGATCTGATGGTGCGGCAGGACGCGCTCCGAGCGGGTCAGCACCTTAAAACCGTAGCGGAACGTCAGCTTGTCGCAGTCTTCTGAAGCCGCACGCCGGACACGGCTCGCAGTGATCGAGGCGCGCGACAACATCGCCTTGATCCAGCTCTGGGCAACCAACCAAGATCTTGCTGCGATACGGGCCGACCGCAAAACCCGTTATGCGATTGAGCGAGCGTTCATCGCGATTGACTCTGCGCTCCGAGACGTGCCGCCGGACCTAAGCGCGATCCATGCCATCCCGACCAAGCTCATAGTGGGATTTCGCAACGCGCTGGCCCACACCTATGACGACATCCTGGACGAGCGCGTCATGCTACCCATTGTGGACGACCTACCTCGCTTGGACGCCGCGCTTTTCGCAATGCTTTTGACTCTGGAGTGAGTGGCCTGTGATTGCCCGCACCCTCAGATCTCCCGACGACCTGGTTGGGGCGGGCCTTGTGGTCGCCAGCCGCCAGCCTGAGTTGGAAGCCGTTGCCGCGCGCTATGCTGTGGCGATCACGCCCGTCGCCGCCGAACTAATCCGCGAAGGACGCGGTGGGGCGGCGGCGCAGTTCGTCCCAAGCGCTGCCGAACTTATCCAAACGCCCGACGAAGCTGCGGATCCCGTTGGCGACGACGTTCACAGTCCAGTCGAAGGCATCGTCCACCGCTATCCGGATCGGGTGCTGCTGAAGGCCAATCATGCCTGTGCGGTCTATTGCCGGTTCTGTTTCCGGCGCGAGATGGTGGGGCCGGAGGGTGTGCGGCCCATGTCGCCCAAGGCCCTGGACGCGGCCATGGCCTATGTGGCGGGGCGACCCGAGATTTGGGAGGTGATCGTAACCGGGGGCGATCCCTTGATCCTCTCGCCGCGACGCCTCGGCGACATCATGGCTCGGCTGGCCAAGATCGGTCATGTAAAGGTGGTGCGATTTCATACCCGTGTACCCGCTGTGGACCCGGCACGGATCACCTCGGACTTGGTGGAGGCCCTGAAGGCACCGGGCAAGACCACTTGGGTTGGTCTGCACGCGAACCATCCGGAGGAACTAACACCAAACGCTGCGGCTGCATGCGCGCGGATTATCGACGCTGGTATTCCGATGATTAGCCAAACCGTGCTGCTGAAAGGGGTGAACGATGATCCGGAGACGCTTGAGGCTCTGATGCGGCGGTTCGTGGAGCTTCGGATCAAGCCCTATTATTTGCACCACGCTGACCTAGCCCCCGGCACCGGCCATTTCCGGACGACGCTGGAGGAGGGCCAGGCGCTGATGCGCAACCTGCAGGGCCGGGTGTCGGGCCTGTGCCAGCCGACCTATGTGCTAGATATCCCGGGCGGCCACGGCAAAGCTCCGGTCGGACCGTGCTTTTTGGCCCAGGGTCGTGTCTCGGACTTCCGAGGTGAGGCTCACGTCTATCCGCCCGCGTAACCGGTTCGCTGTTGCGCGGATGTGAAGATTGGTTGAGCACAATCTGTAGCGATATCGACACACCCGGCCTGGGAGCCCAGATAGGGGACATCCGCGAATCATCGCGGCGCGTAGAGTGTTGCAGTTCGGTCTGTCTTGAGACGGGTCGTCGTAATAGGGGCCGAGACCAATATGGGGGCGCAGGGCACGCGGGGCGGGCGCATCGGGCGTTGCCTGGCTTTGGCCGCCTTGACACCGATGATGTTCGGCTATTCGGCGCTGGCACAGCCTGCCGTCGCACCACCGCCTGCTGTCACTGTGCCTTCCGTTCCTACCCCGCAGCCGCCCGTAGTAATCCCGGCGCTGACGCCTGCCCAGGCGACCACAGCAGTGAAAGCGTTGCGGACCGCTGACCTGCACGGTCTTCAACCGAAACGCTATGTCCCGGAAGGGATTGTCGAAACCGGGCTCCTGACGTCTGATCAGCAATCTGCGCTAGCCGACGGCTTGGTCCGCTACGCTCACGACGTCCGGATCGGCCGGCTAGATGCCGCTGATTTCCCAGAGCTGTGGGCGGTTCGGCCAGCCGCGTACGATCCGGCACCCGACCTGGCAAAAGCCCTTGCGGAGGACCGTCTGCAGGCTTGGCTCGATAGCTTGCCGCCAAGATACTCTGGCTATGCCGCCCTTAAACGGGGCCTAGCTCGCTATCGAGAGATCGCCGCCGCCGGGGGCTGGAAGCCGGTCGTGGCAGGCAAGCCGATGGGGCTGGGATCGATTGACCCGCGTGTGCCGGCTCTGAGGGCGCGGCTTTCCGCCGAGGATGCGCAGGTCGCGGCTCAGGGCCCCGCGGTCTTTGACAAGCCGCTGCAGGCGGCGGTCCAGCGCGCGCAGCGCCGGTTTGGCGTAAATCCGGACGGCGTTGTGGGCCGCGAGCTGCTGAGTCACCTCAACCAGCCTGTGGGTCAGCGCGTGTTGCAGATTATCGCCAACATGGAGCGCTGGCGCTGGCTGCCCGCCACCATGCCGGCCACACGGGTGCAGGTGAATTCGGGCGCGGCGATCGTCACCCTCTTCCGAGACGATAAGCCGGTGATGTCGATGAAGGCCGTCTCCGGTCGGCCGGGCGATGAAACCCCGATGCTGGCGTCGGCGATCCACTCCGTGGTGCTGAACCCGCCTTGGAACGTGCCGACCGGAATCGCCCAAAAGGAGCTGTGGCCGAAGGAAAAAGCTAGCCCAGGCTACCTGGCGCGCAATGGCTACAGGATCATCCCTGTCGAGGGCGGCCAACCACGCTTGCAGCAGGCCTCTGGCGATCAGAGCGCCCTGGGCCGGTTCAAGTTCGACTTCGACAACCCGTTCGCCGTCTATCTGCACGACACCCCCTCAAAAGGCGGCTTCGGGGCCTTCGCTCGTCAGGCCAGCCATGGGTGCGTGCGCGTAGAACGCCCACGCGCGCTAGCAGAAGCTCTACTGGAGGGCGACGCAACCTGGACGCCGGAAGCGATCGACAACCAGATGCTGGGCGACAAGACGGTGCGCGCACGGCTGGCGATCCAGGTGCCGGTGTTCATCCTCTATTGGACCACGTTTGGCGGATCAGACGGCCAGATGCATTTCCGCTCGGACCCGTATGACTGGGACCGTGAGGTGCTTCAGCGCGTTGGTGTACTGCCGACACCGCCAAAGCCGACGACGGCATAGGAGAAGCTTGATGCTGAAAACCGTCCTCTGGATCGCCGGGGCCTGTGCCGCCGTACTGCTGGCGTTGGCGGTGAGCCGAATGATCCGGGTCGAGCGGCCCGCGCCCGCGCCCGCGGCGATAGCAGAACCTATCGTGGAAGCGCCCGCACCACTCCCTCCGCCCGCGCCGCCGGTTGCCAAACCGGTCGCGACACCGGAAGAAACTCAGATCCAGGACGATGCGGCTGCGACAGGCATGACGACGATTGAGCCCGAGCCATCGTCCGAGAGTGCGCCTACGCCCTAGGATCCACGCCACTGCCGGACGCGGCCGGTGTCGACGTGGACGAAGCCGGAGGTGGGGTAGTAGCCGACCCCACCGGCGCTGAGGTCGAGGGCCGCATTGCGTAGGTTGGACAGCTCGATGCCTTCGATGCGCACGTCGATGGCCTTCCCCAAGACATGCTGGCTGTGTTCGGCGACGCCATCGCTGTTACGGCGGAGCATGGCGTTGGTCTTGGGCGAACGATAGCCGGAGATGATCTGGTAGGGCTGCGGCGTCTCCAACCTGGCGCTGATCGCATGCAGAGCGTCGAACAGCGTCGGATCGATGAAATGCTCATCGCCGGTCCGCCAGTCGCGCATCACCCGGGTCGCTTCGGCCATGGCGTCGGGCAAGTAGCTGCCGTTGGCGTAGTAGACCTCGTTGAACGCTTCGCCGGTGTGTAGGTTGTCCAGCACCGCGCGGCGCGGCTCCCAGACATCCAGGCTCTGGGCCCAAGCGGGTGCGGCGATGGCGCAGAGGCCGACGGCGGCCCCCAGTTTCAGCAGGTCTCGGCGGCAGACGGGATTGGGGCGGAAGAGATTGGGGCGGACGAGGTTGGGCACAGCGCCTCCGAGCCGTCTTGGATCAGCCCGCAAAATGGCGCGACAATCCTTAACGTCAACCCCAACACCTGAGCAAAAGTCCGTGTGCGGCGCTTTGCCCACTGGAGGGCGTATGCGCTTCTTTTGTCGCCCGCGTTGCGCCCGAGGCCGCCCGACGCTATCTGCTCGCGCCAAATCCTCATTCCGACCCGCGAGCCCGAACGCCCCATGGCGCAGCAATATATTTTCCAGATGCAAGGCCTGACCAAGGCCTATCCCGGCGGCAAGAAGGTGTTCGAGAACATCTGGCTGTCGTTCTACTCCGACGCCAAGATCGGCGTGGTCGGCGTCAACGGCTCGGGCAAGTCCACCCTGCTGAAGATCATCGCCGGTATGGACAAAGAGTTCGTCGGCGAGGCCAAGGCCGCCGACGGTGTCAAGATGGGCTACCTGGAACAGGAGCCACACCTGGATGACAGCCTCGATGTCTGGGGCAATGTGATCTCTTGGTGCGAAGAGAAGAAAATCTTTGATCGCTACAACGCCATCGCTGTCGAACTGGGCGACAATTACACCGACGATCTCATGGAGGAGATGACCGCGCTCCAGGAGAAGATCGACGCGGGCGACCTGTGGGATATCGATTCCAAGATCGAGATGGCCACCGACGCCCTGCGCTGTCCGCCCAATGATTGGAAGGTCGACAAGCTGTCCGGCGGCGAGAAGCGCCGCATCGCGCTGGCCCGCCTGCTGCTCTCAAAGCCGGACATGCTGCTGCTGGACGAGCCCACCAACCACCTCGACGCCGAGAGCGTGGCTTGGCTGCAGCATCACCTGGAGGTCTTCCCGGGCTGCGTGATCCTGGTGACGCACGACCGCTATTTCCTGGATCAGGTGACCAAGTGGACGCTGGAATTGGATCGCGGCAAGGGCATCCCCTACGAGGGCAACTACTCCGGCTGGCTGGAGCAGAAGACCAAGCGGATCGTGCAGGAGAAGTCTGAGAGCGACGCCCGCCAACGCGCCATGGTCCGCGAACTGGAGTGGGTGCGGTCCGGTGCCAAGGCCCGCCAAGCCAAGTCCAAGGCCCGCCTTGCGGCCTATGACGACATGGTGCGCGCGCAAGAGAACACCCGCGAGGCGCAAAGTACGGCCACCATCCAGATCCCGCCCGGCCCACGCCTCGGCAACCTGGTGCTGGAGGCCAAGGGCCTTTCGAAGTCGTACGGCGACAAGGTGCTGTTCGAGGATCTCAGCTTCAGCCTGCCGCCCAACGGCATCGTCGGCGTGATCGGGCCGAACGGGGCCGGCAAATCGACCCTATTCAAGATCATCACCGGCCAGGAGCAGCCCGACGGCGGCACCTTCCGGGTCGGCGAGACGGTGAAGCTGGCCTATGTCGACCAGAGCCGCGACGCGCTCGATCCCAGCAAGACGGTTTGGCAGGAAGTCTCCCAGGGGCTGGATATCCTGGCGGTGGGCAAACGCGAGATCAACACCCGGTCGTACGTCGGCTCGTTCAACTTCCGGGGCGGCGATCAGCAGAAGAAGGTCGGGCAACTCTCGGGCGGCGAACGCAATCGCGTCCACCTGGCCAAGACCCTAACCGAAGGCGGCAACGTCATCCTGCTGGACGAACCGACCAACGACCTGGACATCGAAACGCTACAAAATCTGGAAGAGGCCCTGGAGGAATTCGCAGGCTGCGCCGTGGTGATCAGCCACGACCGCTGGTTCCTGGACCGCCTCGCCACCCATATCCTGGCCTTCGAGGGCGACAGCCACATCGAATGGTTCGAGGGCAACTTCGAAGCCTACGAGGAAGACAAGAAGCGGCGGTTGGGCGCGGATAGTCTGATCCCGCACCGGATCAAGTTCCACAAGTTCACGCGGTAGGGGTGGTCGCTGCCTGCATTCTTATCGGGTCTTCGCATACGCCTTCGACTGGCTGCCGACGATGCGGACCAGGTCGCCCATGGTCAGGTCCAGGTCGATCAAGTGTAGGCCCCAGGACCAGTCGGGACCGGTCGCGCGGATGATCTCGCCCGCCAAGGTATCCGTGCGTGGATCGTTGGGGTCGGCGTTCACGCTCATCGCCAAATAGTTAAACTCTCCCTTGCGGACGCAGCGGGTGGTGACCAAGCCAGGGGTCTTCACGAACGGCGTCCGGATGTCCGGCGACGGTGTGGCCCAAGGCGGTTGCGCCGTTCCGCCGGAGCCGTTCAGAAAGCCCTTTGTGAGGAAGTAGGACTGCGGCTGGCCCACGCCTCCTTTGACTGCCGCCGGGTTGACGCAGGCCGCCTGCAGCCCGCCGCTGTCCCTGGCGAAGCGCGAGCCGGCCGGAGGCGGATTGGTGTTGCGGAAGCTGGAATAGGCAATCACGCAGCCTGTCTGATCTTCCGCGTGGCACAGTGAGATCGTCTTCAGACTGCCGCCGACATCCTTGCCGGGCTGGACCAGGAAAGGATTGGGCGAGCCCAGGATCAGCGCCGAGACCAGCTGCTTCTGGACCGGCTTGCCGTCCACCTCAGCGGCCAGCAGACCGACCAGGACGCTCGCCCCCTGGCTGTGGCCGATTACCACGACGCCGCGGCCTTTGTTCTCATGCGCCAAGTACCATTTCCATGCGTCGAGGACGTCACTTGAGCCTCCAACTCCCGGCGGCGCTCGCGCTCCCTCGGGCTGGGGGCCGCCGTTGGCGGCGCGTAGACCGGTGAGGGTGAACTGCCGATAGATCGGCGCGAAGGTGCGACACACGGCGGCGAAGCGGGCGAACTGCAGTTTGACGACGTCCCATTCCATCTGATCGGGCGCGAAGTCCGACTGCCAGCCCCGGTCAGCCGAGACCGTCGGATAAATAAAGAAGCAGTCCACCGCCGGGGAGGTGGCCGCCACGAACTGTTCGACCGAGGTCTTGCCGCTGTTCGCAATCACGGTGGCGTCGAGATCAACCTTGCAGCGGTTGTCCTTCAGATCCGGCCGACAAAGCCAGAGCGCCGGATCAGCGTAGTCGGCGTGCGCGACGGTGGGGTCAGGCGGTTCCGCCGAGGCTTGCACCGCACTCGTCGCGCAGATCAGGACTGCGCAGATCAGCCGGATCACGATTTCGTCCCCCTCGATTCCCCTACGTTGAGTACCAGGATAGTGCGCCCCGGAAAAGGCTGGACGGGCGGCTTGTTGCCGTCGCTCGCAATGGGCCTACTCACGGCTGCATAGCTCACAATGTAAGCTGTCAGAGTGAGCTATTGATCTCGCCGCCTATCAGCAGTCTGTGCACTTTAGTTGACATTTTGACCAAGTTCACCCAGGTATCCTTACGTGATTGAGATTCGCCAGGCCGAGGACTGACCATGGCGCTCAAGACCTTGCCCTTCGATGCGGTCGATGCGTTCGACACGCCCGCGCTCCAGGCCTAACTGTTGGCGGAAGCGCTCGCCAGCGGAGATGCCAAGGTGGTCACAGCTGCCTTGGGCATGATTGCCCGCGCCAAGGGTATTACCCAGATGGCCCGCGACACCGGGCTCAGCCGCGAGGCGATCTGTCGCGCCACGGGCCCGAATGGAAACCCGACCCTCTCGACGCTGCTGGCGATTGCCGGATCAGCGGGCCTAAAGCTTTCGGCTGCCAGCTAGGCCCACCCGCCGCCCGCAAAGCATTCAGTAAGCACGCCGGTTAAGTCTGTTTTCTGAGATTTCGGGGTCTACTGCGCGAGAAGCCCATCCTGATCTGCGCCCGCGCCAGAGGACTCCATGCCCGATTACACGTTCGAGACCATCACGCCCCAGCAGGCGACGGCCTTCTCCGGCTCCGACACGTTCGCCATCACCAGCGAGTTCGCGACGTTCGCCAACATCTCGGTCGTCCAGAGCGGTGCCAACCTGACCTTCGAGTTCCTGGGCCGGCAGGTCACGCTGGGCGCAGGCTTCACCTCTCAATTGCGCCAAGTGCCGATCGTCAATGGCTCGACCTATATCACCGGCACGGCAGCGTCCGAGACCTTCAACGGCACCTTGGCATCCCGGTTCGAGGCGTTCTATGCGGGCGCGGGCAATGACACCCTGACCGCGGGCTCAGGCGACCGGCTTGCAGGCGGCGACGGCGTCGACCTGTTCGTGATCCCGCACGGCGTGACGGGCGCGGCAATCGTCGACCTGCAGCCGGGCGAGAAGATTGCCATCGCCGGGGTTACGCCGACCCTGCTGGACTACATCGAGGAAACGATCTCGGACTTCGGCACCGCGACCAATCTGGCGACCACCCGGATTACCTCAGGCTCGGCCAACTTCGTGGTGGTCAAGATCTCCGAGACTGTCATCGCGGTCTTCGTGGACAGCTTGAACGAAAACGCCATCGGCGCGCGTTTCACGATTGAGAATTCCAACCTGGGCGCCATCGACCACCTGACCTTCATCGCCGCGCCTGCAGGCCTGCTGCCGTCGACGGTGCCGCAACAACTCCAGGGTACGTCCGGGTCCGATGTCCTGGTCGGCGGCCTGGGCGGCGATACCCTTCAAGGCCTCGGCGGTCAGGACACGATCAACGGCGGGTCCGGCGATGATGTGATCTATGCGCTTGCGGCACCCGGCAATGCGGCGGCGACCGGCACTGGCCAGACCTATCTACGCGGCGACGACGGCAACGATTCCATCACGGGCAGTTCGTCGTTCGACGACATCAACGGCAATGTCGGCAACGATACCTGCATGGGCGGCGACGGCGGCGACTATGTGGTCGGCGGCAAAGACAATGACCTGCTGTTCGGTGAAGGTGGAGACGACCTCGTCTACGGCAATCTCGGCGACGACACCTGCGACGGCGGCGACGGGGCCGATATCATCCGGGGCGGCCAGGGCAATGATGTGGTGCGCGGGGGGCTGGGGGCCGACTACGTCTCTGGCGACAAGGGGGACGACACCATGACCGGCGGGGCGGGTGCCGACATCTTCCACACGTTTGGTGACGCTGGGATCGACCGCGTAACCGATTTCAACCTGGCGCAAGGCGACCGGGTGCAGGTTGATCCGGGCACCGTCTACACCCTGGCCCAGGTCGGGGCGGACACCGTGATCAACATGACTGGCGGTGGCCAGATGACTTTGGTGGGCGTTGCGCTGAGTTCCCTGGCCGATGGATGGATCTACGGGGCGTAGGGTGACCCTCTGAATGGAATCTAGATTAACGCGGTAATTCATATGGTTACTGTCTCGTAAAGCGACGCCCATAAGTTCATTTTAATCTTGAAGACAGGGTTCGAGACCATGAGGTTCCGGCGTTGAACGCGAGGGACCTGTCATGCCAACTTCCAGTTTGGAGCCGATTTCCGGCGGTGCCGGCAAGGACACGCTGCGCGGCAGCGACGGCGCAGACACGCTGAATGGCGGCGGTGGGGCGGATCAACTCTACGGTGGCGCGGGCGCGGACCTGTTCATCGTGACGTCCGGGGAGTCGCCAGCGACCGGCGATGGCCGCGATGCGATCCTCGATTGGCAGGCCGCAGACAGCCTCAGCTTCTCCTCCTTCGCTGCGACCGGGAACACCTATGCCGAGCTCAGCGCAGGCCGGTTCAGCGACGCCCTGATCCTGGCCAACAAATACATTGCCACGGGTCAGGTGAACTATGTGGCGGTCCAGGTTGCGACCGATGTCATCGTCTTCGCCGACAGCCGCGACAACAACGGTGACGCCGACGACGCTGTCACCCTGGTGGGCCGCAGCCTGGCGGACGTATCGTTCAGCAACATCGTCGCGCTGAAATCCAACGTGCCCCCGCCGCCTGCACCCGGGCAGGGCGGCGGGCCGGGCGCGGACAGTCTGGTAGGTGGATCAGGTGCCGATACCCTGGAAGGCGGTGGCGGCAACGACACGCTCGCGGGATTGGACGGTGCCGATCAGCTCTACGGCGGTGATGGGAACGATTTTCTTTACGCTGGCGGCGGCAACGACACCGCGTCCGGCGGCGGTGGCACCGACACACTGACGACCAACTCCGGCGATGATCGACTTGAGGGTGGGCCCGGTGCCGACAGTCTCGAGGGCGGGGATGGCGTGGATCGGCTGCTGGGTGGTGTCGGCGCGGATACCCTGACCGGGGGCGCAGGCGTAGACACCTTTGAGATCGCGGGCGACGACAGCCCGCTGACCAACGATCCCGCCAGCCTCGACCGCATCCTCGACTGGTCGTCGGAGGACACGCTGGTCCTGCGCGGTGGACCCGCACCCACGGCGGCGAACTATCGGGAAATCACCTCCAGCAGCTATCTGGCCGCCAAGACCGAGGCGACCAATGCGCTCAGTCGCGAGGGCATCGCCTATACCGTCGCCCAGGTCGGATCGGACCTCTATCTCTTCGCGCCCGGACAGGCTCAGGGTGTTATTTTGGCCAGCAAATCGCTGGACAGCATCGCCCTCGCCAATCTTTCAAATGGGGCCTCAGATCGCGCGCGGAACACAGAGGACGGTCCGGGTGGCGATTCAGGATCGTCCGGCGGAGAAGGAACGCCAGAAGGCAAGGTCGCCATCCTCGGCTCCGGCGGGCAGGGCTATGACGGCGGTGACGGCGACGACGACATCGATGGCGGTGAGGGCGCGGACACGGTCGGCGGTGGGGCTGGCGGGGATACCCTGCACGGCGGCTTGGACGACGATGTCCTGACTGGCGGCTCTGGAGAGGACTATCTGCGCGGCGATGACGGTTCCGATCTGATCAGCGGCGGTTCGGACTTCGACGACATCAATGGCAATGCTGGGAACGATACGGCCTCTGGCGGCCTCGGCGACGACTGGGTGATTGGCGGCAAGGACAACGACAGTCTGTCGGGCGATGAAGGTTCTGACCTCGTCTACGGTAACCTTGGAGCCGACACCTGTGATGGCGGAGCCGGCGACGACAACGTCCGGGGCGGGCAGGGCAACGACCTGGTACTCGGCGGCGCGGGCAACGATTTCGTCTCAGGCGACAAAGGCGATGACACCATGACCGGTGGGGCGGGTGCCGATGTCTTCCATACGTTTGGCGATGCCGGGCTCGATCGCGTGACCGACTTTAATCTCGCGGACGGTGACCGGGTGCAACTCGATCCGGGCACCCAATACACAGTGGCCCAGGTGGGGGAGGACACGGTGATCAGCATGACCGGCGGTGGCCAAATGGTGTTGGTGGGGGTCGAGATGAGCTCGCTGACCAGCGGCTGGATTTTCGGCGCCTGACGCAGCGGTTGACCCGACGCAGCGCTGCGGTCAGCTTCAGGCCTTAGATTTGAGAGGCTTCCATGGCGCTTATTACAGGTACCAGCGGCGCAGACACGCTGACGGGCGGCGCTGAGCCGGACACGATCACAGGGGGCGGGGGCGCTGATTCGCTGACCGGCGGGGCGGGCCTTGACCTCTATGTGATCGGGTCTAGCGATAGTTCGGCGGCCGGTGCCCTGACCGGCCACCCGGAAAACCTGGACGCGATCGCTGACTGGACCGCCGTGGACCGGCTGCTGTTCGTTGGTGCTCAGCCGCTAGCTTTTGGGAATTTCCGGTCCACCTCGGCTGACAACTATGACCAGGCCTATGCGTTCGCCATCGACGCGTTCAGCACGGTGAATGCGGAGTATGTCGTCGTTCAGGTGCTGAGCGATACCTTCGTATTCGCCCCGCGCACGGGTCAAGCGGTCCGGTTGATCGGGGTCGGGCGCAATGATGTACAGACTTTCAATATCATCAGCGGTTCGTTGGGGTCTGCACCGTCCGGCTTGGTGGAGTCCGGGTCGCCACAGAACGACACGCGTTTGCTGGGTGATGGCGCGGACAGCTACAACGCCGGTTCAGGAGCCGATAGCGTTAGCGGCGGGGCCGGCAACGACACCTTAGCGGGGGCTGAGGGCGACGATAGCCTGTTCGGCGGCGCGGACAACGACGTGATCCGCGGCGACGAGGGCCGCAACTATCTGCGCGGCGATGAGGGCAACGACACCATCACCGGCGGCGACGGGGTCGACGATCTGAACGGCAATATGGGCAATGATTTTCTGGTCGGCGGGGCCGGGAACGATTGGGTGGTCGGCGGCAAGGACGAGGACAGCCTGTTCGGCGAGGCTGGCGACGACATCGTCTATGGCAACCTGGGCAACGACATCATCGGCGGCGGCACCGGCAACGATCTGGTGCGGGGTGGCCAGGGCGACGACACGGTGCGGGGCGATGACGGCGACGACATCGTGGCCGGCGACCGAGGCTCCGACGTGCTCAGCGGCGGCCTCGGGGCCGACACCTTCATCTCCTTCGCCGAAACCGGCATCGACCGGGTCACCGACTTCCGGTCCAGCGAAGGCGACCGCGTTCAGCTGGATCGCGGCACGCAGTACACCCTCAGCCAGGTTGGTGCCGACACTGTGATCGATATGGGCGGCGGCAATCAGATGATCTTACAGAACGTGCTGCTTTCCAGCCTGCCATCGGGTTGGATCTTCGTCGCGAGCTAATCCGGGCTCGCTGGCATCTGGCGCAGGTGGCGCAACGGCGAGGGCAGCGCCGATAGGGGGGCCAGGGCAAAGCCGCAAACGGCCACCCAGATTGCGCCGCGCACGCCCAAGTGCTCACCCAGAAAGCCGCCGCCGATGGCCCCGACCACGGCCAGCCCGCCAGCCACCGCACTGAAGGTTGCGCCGACCCGGCCGAGCACCGCGTTGGGCAACACGGTTTGACGCAGGCTCGCACCCAGGACTCCGATCGCAACCCCGAACGCGTCGCCCAGGAACTGGGAGACCATGAGCACCACCATGCCCTTCACCGGCTCAGCAGGTGCCAATGGGATCAGCGCGATGGAAATCACGACCATCGTCAGGGCGGTCAGGATCGCTGGCCCGACGCCAAGTCTGCGCGACATCCAGCCTGCGGTGACTGCACCGACCAGCGCGCCTACGCCGCCCACCGCGATAGTGATACCCATCTGACCGGGGCTTAGACCAATGGTCCTGAGGCAGAATAGCACATAGAGCGCGCTGAATATGCCGCCGAACAGGCCGTGGACGGCGGCGGCCAGAAAGACGGGGCGCACCAGGGTGTTGCGCCACGCCGACCCGAAGCCGAGCGCGACATCCGCCGTCCAGCGGGCGGAGGGTTCTGCGATGGGCGGGGCTTCGGGCTTGCGGATCCCGGTCAGGAACACAGCCGATATCACGTAGGTCCCAGCGTTGACCGCAATGGCGACGGGCGCACTCAGCATCTGGAAGAGGATCCCAGCCAGGGCCGGTCCGGCGATCTCGGCGACCGACTCTGTGCTGGACAGGCTGGCATTGGCCTGGGTGATTTGCTCGCCAGGCACAAGGCCGGGCAGATAGGCGTGGTCGGCGATCTCGAACAACACGCTGGCGGCGCCGACGATCATGGCGGCGAGGTAGAGGTGCGGCAGGGCCAGAACGTGGAGAAGCGCCGCGACAGGTAGGGTCGCCAGGACCACGGCGCGGACGCCGTCTGCCGCCATCATAAGCGGTCGTCGCCGATTGCGGTCGACGAAGCCGCCAGCGGCCAGGCCGACGATCAGGGCTGGGCCATGAGAGAAGGCGGCCAATAAACCAACTTGGGACGGGGACGCGCCAAGGCCGAGCACCGCCGCAATCGGCAGACCTTCGCGGGTGATGCGGGCACCGAATGCGGAAACGCTCTGCGCTAGCCAGAGGCGGACAAAGTCGCGATCACGCCAGAGCGTGGTTGGTGATGCCATTAGAAATACCAATAGAGGGGGCGGTCGTCGGATTGTACGCGCTGCCGAGCTTGGACAGGCGAAATGAGGTGAGCCGATTTCAGGGCCGCCGCGCGGGCTCACGGGGAGTCTTAGACGCTGGCCGGCGGCTGGGTGTCAAGCCTGGGCCAGGAAGGCGGCGATCTCGAAGTCGCTGCGCAGATGGACCAGTCGGGCGTGCGCGCCATAGGCGGCGAGAGCAGCTTTGAGCCTGGGTCGAACCTGACGGTCGTACGACAAGATGAAGCGGTAAAACGCTAGATCGAAGGTCTCCGAGCATCCTTCGGCGATATCGGGTCGAGCGCCGGGCCGATAGCTGATTATCCGCCAGATGGCCCGGACGAGGCAAAGCAGCCGGGGCTGATCAATCCAGATGATCGTATCGCTGAGCGGCATGCGCAGATCCCAGTTGGACCCAAAGTTGCCGTCGCAGATCCAGGCCGGCGCGGCCAGGGCCGCCGTCACGGTGTCGCGGAACTCAACGTCGCCGCTCTCCACCCATCCGGGCTTCCAGAACAGCACGTCGAGGTGGATCACCGGCAGCCCCAGCTTCGCACCGAGCCGCCGCGCCAGCGTGGACTTCCCCCCGCCCGAATTTCCGATGATCAGGATACGCCGCATGATGGTGGTGTCCTGATGTCCCGTCGTCTCGACGCCTGCACACGTTGTGGACCAGATGGCCCCATTGCGAGGCCTCGCCCCCTGCCGCATAGTCTGGTTGTAGAGACGGCTATCGGGAGCCCAAGATGAAAAACTTTATGTCCAGCCGGAATGGAAATCCCCCTCATCAGGACATGAAGCTCAATGCCGACGCTAAGCAAACCCGCGCGAGATCGCTCTCGACCTAGCCGCCTCTACGCCGCCCTCCCTACCGTCCTTAGTCGCCGCACAAACGGCGCGAAGCCAAGCCTGTCTGAGCGACGGCTCGGGAAATTCTTCTCGTTCTATCGGCCTTATGTGCCCCTGCTAGCCGCCGATGTGGCCTTCGCGTCGGTGGTGAGCCTTACCGCCCTGGCTCTGCCGCTGTGCACCAACTACATCACCAAGCAGCTCCTGGTCCTTGGCCCGACCCCAGCGGTGTTCGGACAAATATACCTGATGGGCTGGATCATGCTGGGCCTGCTGGCGACCCAAGCGCTGAGCACGCTCTTCGTCGACTACCAGGGCCATATGATGGGCGCGAAGATGGAGAGCGCGCTGCGCCAGGAAGTCTTCGAGCATTGCCAGAAACTGTCGTTCAGCTTCCACGACCGGCAACGTGTCGGGCAATTGATGAGCCGGATCGCCAATGATCTCTTCGACATGGGCGAGCTTTACCACCACGGCCCCGAGGACATCGCGATTGCGACGATGAAGTTTGCGGGTGCCTTGGTCATTCTTGTCCATCTGGACCTGCAGCTGACGCTGCTGATCCTGGCGGCAATGCCGTTCGCGGGGCTCTATGCAGTCCATTTTGGCGGTCGAATGAACCGCGCTCTGGGAGCCAGTCGACGCCAGATCGGGGCTATCAATGAGCGGGTAGAAGACGCGTTGGCTGGCATCCGGGTGGTGCAGTCGTTCGCCAATGAAGACCTGGAGGCCAAACGGTTCGCGGACGCGAACAACAGGTTTCTTGAGAGCCGCCGCGCTGGCTACCGTAGCGAAGCTTACTTCGCGCTCGGCACGACCGCATTCCCGCAACTCGTCACCGTGGCGGTGATCGTCATCGGGTCGGTTCGCGTTCTGCAGGCTGGCCTCGGGGTCGCCGACCTTCTGACCTTTTTGCTGTGTGTGGCGATACTGATCGATCCCGTGCAACGCTTGGCCAATTTTGTGCGGCTCTGGCAGCAGGGCTACACCGGTTTTGTCCGAGTTATGGAAATACTGGAGACCGAGCCGGATATCCGCGACCGACCCTGCGCGGTCGTCATGAGCCGCCCGCAAGGCGCAATCTCGTTTCGTGACGTCGGTTTCAGGTACGAGGACGACGGTCCACAGGTCCTCACAGGACTTACCCTCGATATCCGACCCGGCGAGTTCGTGGCCCTGGTCGGTGCCTCCGGTGTTGGCAAGAGCACACTCTGCGCCTTGATTCCGCGTTTCTATGAGGTCGGTGCGGGCGCGATCCTGATCGACGGAAAAGACATCCGCGATCTAAATCTTGAGTCGCTGAGGCGGAACATCGGGGTCGTGCAGCAGGATATCTATCTGTTTGCCGGCACGGTAGCGGAGAATCTACTCTATGGCCGGCCGGATGCTACGGAGGCTGAGGTGGTCGCCTCTGCGAAGGCATCCCATGCGCACGACTTCATCATGGCGCTGCCGAGCGGCTACGACACCGACATCGGCCAGCGAGGCGTAAAACTATCTGGGGGTCAGAAACAGCGACTGACCATCGCGCGCGCCTTCCTCAAGAACCCCGCCATCCTGATTTTCGACGAAGCCACCAGTGCGCTCGACAATGAAAGCGAGCAGGCCGTGCAGTCAGCCTTGGCCACTCTGGCGCAGGACCGAACCACGTTGGTGATCGCGCACCGGCTATCTACGGTGCGGCATGCGGATCGCATCCTGGTCCTCACCGAACGGGGGATTGTCGAGCAAGGGACCCACGATGCCTTGATCGCCGCAGATGGTGCTTACGCAGGCCTCTACCGGACACAAGCCAGCCTGTAGGCCTTGACGCGAACAGATATAAAGATATCTTTATGTCATATGAATCTCACGGCGAAACAAGCGGTCGAAGTGCTCCGCGCGGCAGGTGAGCCGACACGGTTGAGGATCCTGGTGCTGCTCGCACGCGAGGAACTCTCAGTGCTGGAAATTTGCCGGGTTCTCGACCAGAGCCAGCCCCGCGTTTCGCGCCACCTGAAGCTGTTGGCCGAGGCCGGTCTTGTAGAGCGGTTCCCGGATGGTGCCTGGGTATTCTATCGCATGGCGGAAGCCGGACGCGCGCGCGAAGTTGTGTCGGAGGTGTTGCGCCGCGTTGATCTCGATGACTTTGTCCTGGCGCGAGACCATCGCAACTTGGATGATGTCCAGGTCGAACGCGCAAACGCAGCGCAAGCCTACTTCGAAGAAAACGCCGCACATTGGGATCGAATCCGATCCCTCTACGTCTCCGACGCCGATGTCGAGGCTCAGATCGTCCAAGCTGCGGGCAATGAGCGTATTGCTCAGCTGGTCGATCTCGGGGCGGGCACGGGTCGTATGCTGACATTGCTTGGGCCCCGCGCCGAGAAGGCGGTGGGCCTGGATTTGTCGCAGCAGATGCTGAACATCGCGCGGCGCAACGTGAACACGGCGGGTCTGTCTCGGGTCGAGCTGCGC
>JAYTWT010000490.1:0-6414 GCA_043743295.1 Alphaproteobacteria bacterium
GCGGGCCCTCATTGGATCCCTGACCGCCGCTGCATTCGTCGCCCTCACCCCGATGGGTGCGGCGGCCGACAGCTACTGGCAGTGCGTACCGTTCGCGCGACTGATTTCTGGCGTGCAGATTTTTGGTGACGCCTGGACGTGGTGGCAACAGGCCGCCGGAAAGTATGAGACCGGATTCCAACCACGTGCCGGCGCGGTGCTCTGCTTCAAGCCGACGCAGCGCATGCGCCTAGGCCATGTCGCCGTGGTCAGCCAGGTGCTGACCGACCGCATTGTTCAAATCACCCATGCCAACTGGAGCCCGATCGAGGGCTCGCGCGGCAAGGTGGAAAAAGATGTCACAGTGATCGACGTATCCGCCTCCGGCGACTGGAGCCAGGTCAAGGTCTGGTATGACCCCAACCGCGACCTCGGCGGCTCGACCTATTCGACTCACGGCTTCATCTATCCGGACGCTTCGGCCCGCGTCATGGCCGCTACCGGCGTGACCAAGGTACAGAATGGGGCCATCGCAGTCGCTCAGTCCGCCGCTTCACAAATGGCCAACATGATGCGTCCGGGCCAAGGTCCGATGAGCCTCTTGTCGCAGGCCGCCGACTCGACCGACCGGATCGCCGCCCTGATCGCGGCCGCCACCGGGCAGGACAGCAGCGGCACCAAATAGGTCGTGGTTGACGCCGCTACCAACCCGCGCTCTTACGGGTTCGCGGAGGACAGCCCATGATCAACGTGCTGCGGCGCGGAAACAGCTGTGTCGAGACGCTGGCCATCGCCCCGGGCTGGCGTCCAGATCCCGAGATGGTCTGGCTCGACCTCGTCAATCCCAGCCGCGAGGACGAGTTGGTGGTCGAGGCGGCGCTCGGCCTGCAACTGCCGACCATAGAGGAAATGCAGGCGCTGGAGCCGTCCAGCCGCCTCTATCAGGAGGACGGCGCCACCTTTATGACCGCGACCCTGTTGGGTCATGGCCAGGATGACGTGGCGCATGCCAGTCCCGTAACCTTCGTGCTGGCCGGGGGGCGTCTGGTCACGGTGCGCTATTCGGAATTTCGAGCCTTCAGCATCTTCTCGGAGCGCACCCGAGAGGCCGATACGAGTACGGGCGTTGCGGCGGCGTTGGGGCTGTTGGACGCGGTCTTGGAGCGTGTGGCGCGAATCCTTGATGGTGTGGGATCGGAGGTGGAAAGTGTCTCCACAGCGGTCTTCAAGCGCCCGCCGGGCGGGAATTTCCGCCCCGTTCTCACCGGTCTGGCCCAGGCGCAATCGGTCACCGCCCTGGCGCGGACCAGCTTGGTCAGCCTGTCACGTATGCTGAGTTTTGCAGCGCTGGCCTCGGAGATCGCGCAGGATACCGACCATCGCGAACACCTGAAGTCGCGTCAGCGCGACGCCCAGTCGCTGACCGAACACACAGCGCATCAGTCGGGCCATGTGGCCTTCCTGCTGGATGCGGCCCTCGGCCTGATCAACATCGAGCAGAACGGGATTATCAAGTTCTTCTCGGTGGTGGCGGTGATTTTTATGCCGCCGACCCTGATCGCCTCGATCTACGGCATGAACTTCAACTTCATGCCCGAACTGCACTGGCGCGCGGGCTATCCGATGGCCCTAGTAATGATGTTGATTGCTGCGGTCTTGCCCGTGCTGTGGTTCAAGCGGCGCGGCTGGTTCTGAGTTAGGTAACCGCGCTCTCAAGGTTCGCTTAAGGACAAAAGTGAACTCCTCCTTAAAAGCCGCGCGCGCAGAGTGACGTTGGCTCGCCAATGTCATCCCCCCCCCAACAACACCATCTGGCGGTTGACGCGCCCTCGCTCCGCGATGCGCTGGACGCCCACCAGCGTTATCTGGCGGGGCGAACGGGTGGACGGCGACTGAACCTGACCTATGCGGACCTCAGCAATTGTTCGCTGGAGGGGCTGGACCTGCGCGACGCGGACCTGACCGGCGCGCGGCTTTCGGGCGCAACCCTGACCCGCACCAACCTCTCTCGGGCGATCCTATTCGGCGCGGACCTGCGCGAAGCCGATATGCGCCAGGTCAATCTCAAGCGAGCCGACCTGCGCGGGGCCTCAATGCGGGGTGCCAATTTGGCCTCGGCGGAGTTGGCGGGGTGCGACCTGCGTGAGGGCCGTATTGCGTTGCAGGACAAGCTAGACGGCTTCCGTATCCTGCGTCACGAACACCGACCGGGCGAACTGAATTTCGCGGTGCTGGCGGGTGCAAACCTGACCGGGGCGCAGATGAGCGGCGCGGTGGCTATGACCTCGGATTTCACCGACGCGAACCTCACCAGCGCGGTGATGGTCGGTGCCAAGCTGATGCGCGCGGTGATGGACGGGGCGGATCTATCGGATGCCGACCTCGGCGGCGCAGACCTCAGCGGCGCTTCGCTGAAGCGCGCCGTGCTAAACGGTGTCAATCTACGCCAAGCGCGCCTGGACGACGTAGACCTGACCGGCGTCCTGCGGGGGCCGGCGGCGATCGCTTATGTCGACGAAAGGCCGTTGGGCGATATCCTGTCGGACCATGAAACCTACTGCGACACCGGCGGTCGCAGAGGCAGCGTCATGCGGCTCTCCAAGGTAGATTTCCGACCCTTGAAGAGCCTCAGGGGGCGTAGGTTGTCGGGCTTAGTGGCGCACCGCTCGATATTCCTGGGCCTAGATCTGGACGGGATTCAGCTACAGGGCGCGGACTTGGCGGGCTCTGACTTTCGCGGGGCCAGCCTGCGCGATGCGGACCTGCGCGGGGCCAAGTTTAGGGACTGCCAGATGGCCCGGGCCGACCTGCGTGGTGCGAGGATGGGTCCGCTGGGCCTTGATGACGGTCGATCCTACCGCACGGACTTTTCTGGCGCGTCTCTGCGCAGCGCCGATTTGCGCGGCGCGCACGCGGTGCGGGCTCGGTTCGTGGGCGCGCAATTGGACGGCGTGCGGATCGTCGGCTGTGACTTGGCTGGGGCTGAACTTAGCGACTGAGGGGCGACGCACTCGAAGGTTCTAGGGAATCAGTCGCCCGACGCGTAACCGTCGCGCTGAAAATCGTCGGAGATGCCGCGTGCCCACCTCAAAGACCCTCTCGACCGCTGGATTGGCGCTTGTCTTCACCCTGACCCAGGGGACATTGGCCTGGCCACAGGGCGCCGCACCGCCCGCCTTCCCGCCGGGTCCGGACTATGCTGGGGTCGCCGGATCGCCGGAGGAGAACGCCCGCATCACCGGGCTTTGTGGGGCCAATCGCAATGCCGCTGATGGCTATGTGCCCTTACCCCTGAGGTCGGATCAGACCCGGGCGCCGAAGGCTCCAGCGCGGCAAGCCTTTGACGTCACGGTGGTGGCGAAACTGGATCGGCCCTGGGGTTTGGCCATACTGCCGGACGGCAAGATGCTGGTGACGATCCGCGCTGGGGGTTTGCGGATCATCGATAAGGCCGGCGTGGTCTCCGCACCGCTGGCCAATGTGCCACCGATCAAGGGCGCGCGCCTTTCGGCGATGTACGATGTGTCGCTGGACCGTGATTTCGCGCGCAATCGCACAATCTACTTCGGCTATGTCACCCGCACTGACGTGGGGACTTCGGCCGTGGGCCGGATCGCCAAGGCCAAGCTGTCGGCGGACAATACCGCGCTGGAAGACGTGAAGGTCCTGCGCGAAGGGCCGGACATCTTGCCGCGCCGCATCGTTCAGGCGCGGGATGGCACCCTGATGATCCCTTCGGCGGTGATCGATTCCGGCGGCCCTAACCCGCAGTCGCTGCAGAGCCAGTTGGGCAAGATCTTGCGGATCAATACAGACGGCTCGATCCCGAAGACCAATCCGTTCGTGAAAACCAAGGATGCCAACCCGGCGATCTACGCCCTGGGCTTTCGCGACATCCACGGCGCAGCCTTCGAGCCCAAGACCGGCGCATTCTGGGTGACTGAGAACACCCCGATGGGTGGGGATGAGTTGAACCTCATCAAACCCGGCGGCAACTATGGCTTTCCGATCATCAGCTACGGTCGGGAGAACGGCGGCGGCCTGATCAATGGCGGCAAGACCGTTCAGGCCGGGATGGAACAGCCGACCTATTTCTGGAACCCGTCCATCGCCCCGTCCAGCCTGCTGTTCTACACGGGCAGCGCGCTACCGGGCTGGAAAGGCAGCGTGTTCGCCGGCGGCCTTTCGGGCAAGCAACTGGTTCGCCTGGAGATGAAAAACGGCAAGGTTGTGGGCGAGGAGAAGCTGCTGATGGACCGCTGCGTGCGGATGAAGACGGTCGCTCAGGGGCCGGACGGATTGATCTATATCTCCACCGACGAGACCAACGCCGAAATCCTGCGATTGTCGCCCAGGCGCAAATAGGGCGCGGCTACACGCTGGTCCCGCCGACCGTCAGGCCGGTGATCTTCAGCGAGGGTTGTCCCACACCGACCGGCACACTCTGGCCCGCCTTGCCGCAGACGCCGACGCCGGGATCGAAGTCGAAGTCGTTGCCGATCATGGTCACGCGGGTGAGGGCGGACGGGCCATCCCCGATCAGCGTGGCGCCCTTGACCGGCGTGGTGATCTTGCCGTTCTCGATCAGGTAGGCCTCGGTGCACTGGAACACGAATTTGCCGTTGGTGATGTCCACCTGGCCGCCGCCGAAGTTGGCGCAATAGAGGCCGCGCTTGGTCGAGGCGATCATGTCCTCGCGCGTGTCATGGCCGTTCATCATCGCGGTGTTGGTCATGCGCGGCATCGGCATGTGGGCATAGGATTGACGCCGCGCATTGCCGGTAGCGCTAAGGCCCATCAGCCGCGCGCTCATTCGGTCATGCATGTAGCCCACCAGGATGCCGTCCTCGATCAGCACGGTGCGCTCGGTCGGCGTGCCTTCGTCGTCAATGGTCAAGGAACCCCGGCGACCCGGCAGGGTGCCGTCGTCGAACACGGTGACGCCGGGTGCGGCCACCCGCTCGCCGATCCGGCCCGAGAAGGCCGAGGTGCCTTTGCGATTGAAGTCGCCCTCCAAGCCGTGCCCGACCGCTTCATGCAGCAGGATGCCGTTCCAGCCCGCGCCGAGCACCACGTCCATCTCACCCGCAGGGCAGGGGACAGCATCAAGATTGACCAGCGCCTGACGCAGCGCCTCGTCCACCTGGGCCTGCCACTTGTCGGGGGTGATCCAGGCTTCGAAGCCCGCGCGCCCACCCGCCCCGGTATAGCCGTTCTCGCGCTTGCCATCGCGTTCGACCGTGACCTGCACATTGATCCGGCAGAGCGGGCGCACATCGCGGATCAGCCGGCCGTCGGCGCGCAGAATCTCCACCGTCCGGCGTTCGCCAGCGATGGACGCCATCACCTGGACAATCCGGGGATCGCGGGCCCGGGCCCAGGCATTGATCTCCTCCAGAAGGGCGACCTTGTCGGAGAAGGCGGGGGAGGAGAGCGGATTCTCCTCGCCATAGAGTTTGGCGTTGGTGGCGCGGGGGGCTTCGGCAGCGATGCCGGAGTACCCACGCTTGGCCAGCGACGCCGCATCGGCGGCGCGGCGGATCGCGGCTTCGGAGATTTCGCTGGCGTGGGCGTACCCAGCCGTCTCGCCCGCTACGACCCTCAGGCCGAAGCCTTCCGTGGCGTCATAGGCCGCCGATTTCAGCCGCCCGTCGTCAAACAGGAAACTCTCGCTCTCTGAGCGCTCAACGAAAATCTCGCCATCGTCGGCATCGCGAAGGGCGTCACCGAGGATTTGCCGGGCGCGACCCGGGTCAACGCCGACGGAATCGAGTATCGAAGCGGTAGGTACGGGTGCGTTCATACCACCAAGATAGGGGCTGGCGCGGCGGGCGTCACCCCGCCGAAAATATCTTCGACATCATAGGCACTCGATAGTCTGCAGGCTTCGTTGTGATTCGCGACCACCATGGCCTTGGCCGTGTTTCAAGATTTGGCGTTCGATGAATTCGTCCCATTCTGAGCCTTCCCGAGCAAGCTAGACGGCCCACTGCGGCCTCCGGCGCGCTGACATCTTGGCAAGCCCATGCGATGCGCGTATGCACCCGGCTGAAAGGGCGATTGGACCTGCTGCATAAGCCGTTCCATGCGTTCCGTTCCGAAGTCGGTGGTGGTTTCTCGCCCATCCAGAAGGGCTCCGCCGGCCAAGCCAGACCGAGGATATATGACGGCGAGTTTTCATAATTTGCGGGCGCGGGCCGCAGGCGTTCTAGCCGGGCTCGGCGTAATGCTAGGGGGCCTGGCGGCCCAGGCTGAGGAATTGCTCGGCCAACCGACACCGGGGGCCATAGACCTGCAGCGTGGCGTGACACCCCTGCGCAACGATGCGATTTGGTTCCACAATGTGATCCTGATGCCGATCATCACGGCCATCACGCTGTTCGTGCTGGTCCTGCTGATCATTGTCGCGGTGCGGTTCAACAAGCGCGCCAACCC
>JAYTWT010000491.1:0-6790 GCA_043743295.1 Alphaproteobacteria bacterium
CTCATAGCCGGACGGTAACAGGATGTTGTCGAAGCCTCCGGCCTCAGCCTGGACGACGATGTCGCGGCAATGCTCCCAGCTGGACTTCAGCATCGGGTCGGGCACGCCCAGGAACTCATAGTCGTCGTCGCAGAGCGCGGAGAACCAGCTGACTTCGCACGGCGGGCGAGCCTGAGACGGGGCGGTCATGGCAAATTCTCTCCCATCGAGGCGACCAGGACGGCGTACCAATCGGTGCGGGTCCAACGCGGTTTGAAGGCTTGCGGGATCTCGGCGATCCGGGCAGGGGTTTGGGTGCCAACGATGGGGATCGGGCGGGCCGGATGGGCCATGATCCAGCTGTAGGCGGCGGCGGCACGGGACACGCCGGACTCAGCGGCCTTGACGTCGAGCGTGGCTGCGACCGCCTTGGACCGTGCATCCTTGGGATCGCCCAGGCGGCCCTGGCCTAGCGGCGACCAGGCCAAGACCGTCATACGCCGGGCCATCGCCTGATCCAGCACACCGTTGGTCAGGGGATCGATGGCGAGAGCAGAGAACTCCGGCTGACAGGAGACCACCGGCAGGGCCGAATGGGCGGCCAGAGCCTCGACCTGCGCAGGCGTGAAGTTGGAGACTCCGATGGCGCCGATCTTACCAGCCTTGTGCGCGGCCGCGAGCGCGGTGGCTACCTCCGCAGGGTGGGTCAACATATCCGGGCGGTGAATCTGCCAGAGCGCCACATGGTCCACGCCCAAGCGGCTTAGTGAGGCGTCGATGGCCGACGCAAGGTAGCCCGCGCTGGAGTCATAAGGCACGCCCATGGAGATCCCGCCCTTGGTGGCGATCACCATCTTGGACTTCAAGGCCGGGTTGGCGGCCAACACTCGACCCAACAGAACCTCTGACGCGCCGAACGGCTCGCCGTTGTCGGGGCCATAGATGTCGGCGGTGTCGAACAGGGTGACGCCGGCATCCAGCGCCGCCTGAACCCGCGCCGTCGCTGCGGCGACGTCGTCACCGGCGAACCGCCACATGCCCCAGGCGATGGACGAGACCTGCGGACCGCCGTCATAGAGCGGACGGCTGGCTGTGGGCTCGGGAAGGAATGTCATGGCGGTTGAACTGGCCCTGGACCTACATATGATAGCGCTGTCATATTCATAGGCCGGGCGGGTTGGCCTTGGCAAGCGGGCCGCAGGGACGATCATGAGCGCCGAGAGCTTGAACCCCGATCTGCGCTCGCCGAAGGACCTGCGCGCGCTCATTCCTGGCTTGGCCGTGACCATTCTGGCAACCCTGGCAGCGGCCTATGTCTCGGACCACTACGGTGCGCCGCTGACCCTGATGTGCCTGCTGTTCGGGCTGGCGCTGAATTTCCTCAGCGCGGATGCGCGGCTAGACGCGGGGTTGGTTGTGGCCTCACGCACCCTGCTGCGCTGGGGCATCGTGCTGGTGGCCGCCCGAGTGACGTTGACGCAGATCGGACATCTGGGCCCCGTGGCCCTGGCGGCGGTTATCGGCGTCGTCGCGGTGACCTTGGTGACCGGCGTGCTGGCCGCACGTGTGTTCGGCTTCGGCGCAGCATTCGGCGCGCTGGCTGGCGGGGCGGTAGCGATTTGCGGCGCCTCGGCCGCCATGGCCTTCGCCAGTCTGCTGGGTGAACGTAGGGCCAGTCAGGCGCAACTGACCCTGGTGCTCGTGGGGATCTCGGCGATGAGCGCCGTGGCGATGACCCTCTATCCGGTGCTGGCCCTTCACCTTGGGTTCAGCGACCTGCAGTCCGGCTTCATGCTAGGGGCGTCGATTCATGATGTGGCCCAGGCGCTGGGTGCCGGCTACACGGTTTCACCCCTGGCGGGGGAGACGGCCACCATCGTCAAGCTGACGCGGGTCGCCCTGTTGGCACCAGCGATGCTGGCGGTGGCCGTGTTCATCCCGCGCGAACCGGGCACGAAGATTTCGGGTTACGTCCTGCCCTGGTTCGTACTGGGCTTCTTCGCCCTGGCCGGGGTGAACTCGCTGGGTGTGATCCCGGCGGCGGCGGCAGACGGCGCGATCAAGGCCAGCACCTGGCTCCTGGCTTGCGCCGTCACGGCTACGGGCATTCGGTCCAACATGCAGGCGTTGATGCAAAGTGGCCCGAAGCCGCTGCTGGTGATCGTCGCGGCGACCGTCGTGGCCCTGGTGTTGAGCGCAGCGGCAGCCGCGTTCCTGATCGGTTGAGGCGGATCAGGCCTTATGCGGCACCGCCGTGGAGGCGCGTAGGACCAGTTCGTGCGGGAGGCGGCGATGCACGTTCTCGCCCTGGGCCTCGAACAGCAAACTGGCCGCAGCATAGGCCAGCTCGCGGGTCGGCTGGCGCACCGTGGTCAGTGGCGGCCAGAGCTGGCTCGCCAACGCGGTGTCATCGAACCCCGCAACCGAGAGGTCGCCGGGCAGCGACATGCCGCGTCGGTGCGCCACCGTCAGAACGCCGGCGGCCATATCATCGTTGCTGGCAAAGATGGCGGTAGGCGGGTTTTGTAGGTCCAGCAGAATATCCGCCGCCGCCTCACCCGAGGCGAAGTCGAAGGCGCCGGGGCGCACATACTTCGGCTCAAACGGCAGGCCCGCGCGGTCCAGCGCCCGGCGATAGCCGAACAGACGCAGGTCGCTGGCCGTGTGATTGGTATGGCCGATCACAAACCCGATTCGACGATGACCCAAGGCGATGAGGTGGCTTGTCATGTCATCCGCCGCTTGCACATCGTCCATAGAGACGGATGAGCTGCGCTCATGTTCGGTGCCTGGCGATATCCTCACATAGGGTATGCCCCGGCGTTCCAGTTCCTCGAGGACCAGCGCTGCATCAGTGACCGGGGACGACAGGATCACTCCGTCCACCTGGGTCTGGTCGATCAGGCCACCAACATCGCGCGCCAGCGAGGTAGAGGCCACATCGGAGGGTTGGGCCAGCAGGCGCACCCCTTCCTCGATGCAGCGCGCCCAGACCCCAGTCTGGATCTGATGGATGTAGTGAGGGCTGTGGTTGTCATAGATCAGCGCGATCTGGTGGCTACGCTTGCCGGCCAGGATGCGGGCTGCGACGCTGGGTTGGAAATGAAGCTCTGCCACCGCCTGCTCGACCCGAAGTCGGGTCTTGTCGGAGACGTAGCGCTCTTTGTTGAGCACCCGCGAGACCGTCTTCATCGATACGCCAGCGATCCGCGAGACGTCCTTAATCGTGGCTGCCATGCCGACCCGCCTGCGTCCGCTTCGGCGGACCTCTCGCACTCAAACGCCCCAAAACCAGCCTCAACGCAAGCGTTGGCCTGGCTTGTTTCGCCTCTGAGTTGATCACAGACACCCCCTATCGGGGGGCGTCCATGCCCAACAGGAGGCTAATTGAGCACCAAATGCGTAAGGGAGCGTGGTGTTCATGGCGACCACCGCCGAGGAGCGGGACCTGCTGGGTTCGACCTACTACGCAAAGGCCCCGCTTTATCCCCTCGCCACGACAGTCGGTGTGCTGAACATCGATTTTGTCGGGACCATGGGCCCGGCGCGTGATTTCTCGACCAGCGGAAATGCCCCGCTGACCCTGCAAGATGACTTGATCCGGATCGGCAAGATGCAGGGCCGCTATTTCAGTCCAGATGCAGAGCCGGAGGCAGGCCTATTCTACCGATCCGACCATTTCCCCATGGCCAAGGCGGGAGTGCCGGCGATCTCGTTCGGGTCCGGGAACGACCTGCTGAGCGGTGGTCGCGCCGCCGGAGAGGCCAAGTCCAGGGCCTACAACGCCGACAACTACCACCAGCCCTCCGACAACTTCGACCCCACCTGGGACCCGAAGGGCTTCGCGGCCGATGCGACACTGCTGTTCGACCTCGGCCAACAGCTTGCCAACAGCCGGGTGTGGCCATAGTGGAAAGCCCGCTCCGAGTTCAAGGCGGAGCGCGACAAGATCAAGGGGTCGAGGCGGTAATCTGGTCCCGCAGGGTGGTGGTGGGTCGGGGGGCTTGCGTGGCGGCCGTCTGGGGAGCGTGGGCTGAACATGAGGGGGAAAACCATGAAGACTGCATGGGCGATGGGCGTGCTGGCCGTGCTGGCGATAGGTGTCTCGGCGGCAGCGGCGCAGGACTTTAGCAAGGTCGAGATCAAGGTTTCCAACGTCGCTGGCAATGTCTACCTGCTGCAGGGTGCTGGCGGGAATATCGCTGCTGTCGTGGGCCCGGACGGCATCGTCATCGTGGATGACCAGTTCGCGCCGCTGGCCGACAAGATCCGCGCTGCCCTAAACGGCATTACAGCCGAGCCGGTCCGGTTCGTTATCAACACGCACTACCATGGGGACCACACTGGCGGGAATGTCGCTTTCGGCCGCGGCGCGACCATTGTGGCGCAGGACAATGTGCGCAAGCGCCTGGCGATTGATGGGATCGCGGGCAATGGAGGATCGTTCAAGCAGGACCAGCCCGCACCGCCGCCCGTCGCCCTGCCGATCGTGACCTTTGGCCAAGACGTCAGCGTGCATCTCAACGGTGAAGACATTCACGCCATCCACGCGCCTCATGGTCATACGGATGGTGACGCGATCGTCTACTTCTCGCATGCCAATGTGGTGCACACCGGCGATCTGTTCGTCACCTACGGCTTTCCGTTCATCGACATACTGAACGGTGGAACCAGCGCCGGGATCATCGCCGGGCTCGAGACGATGTTGCGGCAGGTCCCGGCGGACGTGAAGGTGATCCCCGGCCACGGCCCAGTCTCCGCCCCAGAGGACGTGCGCAAATACATCGCCATGTTGAAGGCGACCCGCGCCGCGGTGCAAGCCGGGGTCAAGTCAGGAAAGACCCTTGCGGGCCTCAAAGCCGGCAAGGTACTGGCCCCCTGGCAATCCTATTCCGGCGATCTGGTCTCCACCGACCTGTTTATCGAGACCTTGTACTTTGAGCTGACCGGCCATGCTGGCGGTCCATTTGTGAAGCACAACTGACCGACGACGACCGCGTGGCTACTGACAAGTCAAACTCCTGCCGCCTGTCACCGTGCAGGCGAAGTGTTCCTTCGTGATAACTTGGCAGAGGGCGGTCATGTTCGGTGCTCCACTGGGTGTCGTCGAGAGTTCTGACGATTTCAACGACAGAAAAGCTCAGCCGCCATCGTCGAGGACTATCTTGGTCGCACAATTCAGCGTCAAGGCCATGTCGTCTCCATGAAACTTGATCGAGGAGTGAAATCTCTGGAAGTGCGTCAATCAAACGAGTGCGTTTGAAGCTGAGGCAGGGGCGGCTTTGACCAGCTTTGGCGCCGCGCCGAGAGATGGCGGCGGACCCACAGTACGAAGGATGATCGTCTGGGCGCGGAGCTGGCGGCGAAAGCTGGAGGCCGGGTAGGTGAGCACCCATCTCGATCTGGCCCGCGCCGAGGACGTCTCTGACCGGTTCATCGGCCTGAGCGGACGTTTGCCACTCATCTCAGAGCGCGTAGAAACTGTGTCGATATCCACCTCTAGGTGGATATTCTCAGCGCGAAGTTGCGGCGGCTTTCGCATGGGCATCCTCGTAGCGTGCGCCCGCCAAAATGTTGGGAAGGGAGTAGTTTCCTTCGTGGCAGGCATGCTCGTACATCAGCAAATAGGTGCGGAACCAGGAGAACTCGCCAAGCCAGGGTGCGGTGTAGGTCTTCGGATCGATGACCGTGAATTGGTAGAGTAGCTCGCGGTCCGAGATTGGCGTCAGGCGTTCGATCACCGTAGCTGCACCAGGGACGATCAGATTCGGGGCGACGCGAAAGCGGTCAGCGTCAGGCATACCGACCGTCTCGATGACCAGGGTCTCGCCCTCCCAATGGCCGATGGAGTCGCCGAGTCGGGACCAGGACACCTTTGGTGCGTGGGTCATTGTCAGGGGCACGATACGAACGTCCGCGCCATATTCCATATGGATCACCACATAGTCGTGCGTCCGCACGATCTGGATGTGACTATCCAGGGCGAAAGACGACAGCGGCGGTTGCCCACCGCCCACCAGGCAGCGCTCGGCGTTGGGGCGCTGCTCGGGATTGTCACGCGAAGTGTCGGGTGCGGTATCGGGCGGCGGCCCGGCGAGCTCTTTGCGCGCAGCCGGGGCGTAAGGCAGCTTGCCGTCCGTCGGCTGAATGACCGCGCGGGTGCGCCGCTGGCCCCGGACGACCGCTAGGCCATCAGATTGGGTCACCAGCATCGGCAATTCGGGGTCAAGCGTTGCGGCGAATTCATCGGACAGCGCCTTGCCCGCGACAGCGGCCACAGCCTTGGCGTCCTGTTCGGACACCACGAGCTGCGGCGTTCCTGGCGTCGATTCCATCGGTAGTATGAAGTTCACCCGCCAGCTTCCGTCGATGCTGGGTTTGGCTGATGGGCGTTTGGTGTCCGAGCGCGGCTGCGCCCAGGCGGCGCCTGCGAGACAGGCTGCGAGCGCCAGCAGGCTCAGCGTCTTTTTGATCCTCATAGAGATCCCCCCAAATGGCACCGCCGCCCAGCGCCGCATTTCAGCATTGGGCACCGAGGTCGTTGTTGGCAATCTTTCGCTGGTGAGCGTTCAATTTCGCACAGCGGGGGACGTAATTGCGCCCCGCCATCACACACCACGGCCCTCATAGTGAAACCGCCACCAGATCTCAGATCAAGAAATCGTCGCGAATGGTGCGACGCGCGGCCCAGAACGCCGCAAACGCGCCGAATCCGGTAACAACTGAAGCGATCAGCGCCCAGCGGACCCCCTCTGCAGGGCCCATTGCTAGGCCATGATTGAAATAGTCAGACAAGAGTCCGACGGCGACC
>JAYTWT010000492.1:0-2039 GCA_043743295.1 Alphaproteobacteria bacterium
ATACGGCGTCAAGGTGAAGCCCAGCATCCGGCCGCCGAACCGGTCGGCACCGCTCGCCAGATAGCGGGCCGCTTCCAGTACCTGGTCGGCCCATTCGTCTTCGGTCTGACGCCGGTCGATCAGCAGGGATCGGTCGTCCAACTCGTTGGAGAGCGGCAACGCGGTGACCGCGCCAGCCTCGGTGCGGAAACGGACAGGGACCTCATCGATCTCCCAGTCCAGGCAAATGTCGAAGCCCTGTTCTGCAATCAGGTCCAAAGTCGCGAACGACTGCTGGCGGGCGGGGCTCATCCAGGTGCGGGGTGTAACGCCTGCCGCCGTGAACCGGGCGCGCACCTTAGCGATCCAACCGGCCTCGACCGCTTGTTCCAGCCCGCCCCAGTGGATGTGGTCGGTGGAAAGGCCGTAGGCGGCGACCTCGTGGCCGTCCTCAAGGATCGCCTCGACCAGGGGCCGCAGACGCTCCAGCTGATTGGCGTTGATGGGGAACGTCGCCTTGGCACCCGCCGCCTTCAGCGCCGCCAGGATGCGGTAGACGCCAACCCGGTTGCCATAGTCGCGCGTCGTGTAGTGGCGAAGGTCCGGATAGGGCGTCTGCATGGCACCGGGATGTTTGAACGGCCTACCGACCGGCTCCAGGGTGTGATGTTCAATCGGCACCACAATCAGCGCCGCCAACGCCTGACCGCCCGGCCAAGCGCGGGGTTCTCGTTCGACGACCGGTCGCCAAGGATAGCGATCTTGGTCCATGCCATGACGTCGGTGCGGATAGGTCAGGTAGTCGTCGGGCAGGGTCATTGCGCGAACCCCAAGCCGCCGCGCGCCAATCCACGCCCGGAGATGTCAGCCACGGTCTGGTCCCAACAATTCTCGCGATAGTGCAGCGCGATCTCCGAGGCGGTCGTCACCCAGACCTCGTTGTGGCCGGTGATATAGGCCAGCGCCTCCTCGAAGGCGCGGATACGATGTGGTTGGCTGACCAGATAGGCGTGCAGCGGGATACACATCACCGTGCCGCTGGCCTCGCCCTCCTCCAGCAGCTGGTCGAAGTGGCGCTTCAGCACATCGGCATAGCGCCAGGGCGACATTGAGAGCGCGCCGTAGGTGATGACGTCGTTCACCTCCAACGAATAGGGCATCGACATCAGCTTGCCGGTGCGGGTCTTCACCGGTTGCGGTTGGTCGTCCTGGAACAGGTCACAGGTGTACCAGAAGTCGTACTCCGCGATCAGGTCGAGGGTCCGCTCGGTATGGGTCAGGGCCGGCGCCAGATAGCCGCGGATACGTTGGCCGGTCGCGCGCTGGACAGTGGCAATGCAGTCCTCCAGCACCGCCCGCTCCTGCGCCTCGGTCGTGCCGTAGGAGAAGCGGGTGTTGTAGATCCCGTGGCTGAAGAACTCCCAGTTGCGTGCGACGCAGGCCTCGATGATCTCCGGATGATGATCGATCAGGCCGATGGAGAGCGAGACCGAGCCGCGGGCCCCATACTTGTCCATCAGTTCCATCAGCCGCCAGTGGCCAACCCGGTTGCCCCAATCGCGCTGGGAATAGCCGACGACGTCGGGCGAGGGCTTGGGCCAGCCGGGCCGCTGGGGGTTCTTCGGCGGGTCGAACTCGTAGAACTCGATGTTGGGTGCGACCCAGAAGGCTAGCTTCTTACCGCCCGGCCAGACGATCTTCGGTCGATCCCGGTAGGGCCAATAGTCGTAGAGGTTGGGGTCGGCGACCATGCCCAGCGCCTATTCTGCTGCCTGCCGGGCCTTGGGATCATAGGCTGCGCCCAGGGCCATCATCTCGTCTAGGCCGATGCGCTGATTGACGCCGGCCAAATCCGTCATCCGGTCGACGAACGGCTTAGTGGTGCCGTGGGTCTTCAGGCTGGCGAGGAAGGCTTCCACGTGCGGGATGATGGCGCGAACCATGGCCCCTGGCGAGATCGCCAAGCGGAATCCCACCGCGCCCAGTTCGTCCAGGCTGAGGATCGGCGTATGCCCGCCCTCGACCATGTTGGCGACCAGCGGCGCGCGGGGGCCAAGTGC
>JAYTWT010000493.1:0-3363 GCA_043743295.1 Alphaproteobacteria bacterium
CAGAGTTTTGCCTCTACCGCCGCCTTTGTCCTCGTCTATCTCGGCTTCATCCTAGCCTCGCGCCGGGGTTGGGAGCGCAAGATGATCAGCCTGTTCCCCACGCGGGAGCGGCGCCAAGAGGCGGTCGAGGGTTTTCTGCGCATCCGTAACGGGATCGAGCAGTACCTCTGGGTACAGACCATCACCGGCTTGATGATCGCGGCCGCCTCCTGGATCGCCATGGCGGTGGTAGGTTTGGACAATGCCGTCTTCTGGGCCATCTTGATCTTTATCGCCTCTTATATTCCCGTCGTCGGCGGGATCGTGGCGGTCGCCCTGCCGCCAGTTTTCGCCTTAGTGCAGTTCCCAGTCCCTTGGCCGGCAATGATCCTATTCGGCGTCCTGGAGGTCATCGGCCTGTTTGTCGGCCATGTGGTCCAGCCGCGCATGCAGGGCCGCAGTCTGAACATGGACCCTATTGTTCTGCTGATGGCTTTAGCTTTCTGGAGTGCGATCTGGGGTCTGCCCGGTGCCTTCCTGTCGACCCCCCTGACCACCGTGATGATGGTGATCCTGGCCCAATTCGAAGGGACCCGATGGGTGGCCGTCCTGCTGTCGGCAGATGGTGATCCCGGGGCACAGAACGCCTCTAAGGGCTCGGACCCAAGCAACACCACGCGTGGGGCTTAAACTATGCCGGAGCGGTACCTATTTATGGTGTGTCGGGCGGAATCAACGTTCGGCATTTGCGGTCGCGGTCCCCCCCAGCGACCGCAGCGAGTAGTCTGCGGTTCGCCGTTCCCCCGCGGCGAACTTCCCCGTCACCGGACACTCTCCGGCGGTGACGCTCTCGCGTCCGGCGCGGAGGCGCGGCCATGAGCCGGGCTCCCCGCGCCGGATCTGGGCTGGCCAAAATGGTTCGTCATGCAATTGGCGACGATCCGGCGACCGAGGCGGCGGACGCTTTTGCACGCCAGATCGCCGCCGACGCCGATCCCACCGAACTGCCGGAGTTCTCAGCGCTCATATTGGCGCAGATCCTGGCTGACTTTTGGCGATCCGGCGCGACCCGCCGGGGGCGTACGCCCCAGATCAGCGTCAAACCTGTCATAGGGGCAAATCTCGCCCGCCTGGAGATCATCCAACCGGACGCACCGTTCCTGGTCGACAGCGTCATGGGCGAGATCGCTGATCAAGGCTTGCAGGTCCGTGCCATGTTCCACCCGGTGGTCGAGGTCCAGCGTGACCGCACAGGTCAGCGCGGGCGCGTCGGATCAACGCGCCGAGAGTCTATGATCCAGGTCCTGCTCGAGCCGATAGGATCTGATCGCGAGCGCATCCTGATCGCCGCATTGAAGACGGCGCTCAGCGATGTCACCGCAGCCGTCGATGACTTCCCGGCTATGCTCGACCTGATGACCGGGACCGGCGCAGAGTTGGCGGCCTCGGGCCGAGCCACGCCCGAGGAGATCCAGTTTCTTGCCTGGCTACACGCCCAGCACTTCGTGTTCCTTGGCGCACGAGTCTATGAGTATCCGCGTCTGAAAAGCGGTGAGTACGCGGCAGCCGAGCCGCTGTACCAGCCCCGCGACGGCCTTGGCGTCCTGCGCGACCCGACCCGCACGGTCCTGCGCCGCGCCAATGAACCCGCGGTTCTCATGGGCCAGATGCAGGACCGCATCCTTAGCGATCCCGCTCTGACCATCGCCAAGTCGAACGTCAAAAGCCGTGTCCACCGGCGCGGTTACATGGATTATGTCGGCGTCAAACGCTATGGCGAGGATGGCCATCCCTCCGGCGAAGTTCGGTTCGTTGGCCTGTTCACCGCGGAGGCCTATGACCAGCCGACGAGCGCGGTCCCGCTGATCCGCGAAAAGGTCATGCGGGTCATGGCCCGGGCCCGGGCTGCACCCGGGAGCTACAATGAAAAGCGCCTGCGCAACGTCCTAGAGAACCATCCGCGCGATGAGCTCTATCAGATCACCGAGCCGGAGCTGTTCACAACGGCGATGGGTATTTTGCGCCTGGCCGACCGCCCCCGGGTGAAAGTGTTCGAGCGCCGCGACCCGTTCGACCGGTTCGCCTCGATCCTGCTCTATGTCCCCCGCGAGCGATATGACAGCGACCTGCGTCGCCGCGCCGGAGAGATGCTAGCGAGCGCCTATGGCGGGCGGCTTTCGGCCTATTATCCGAGCTTCAACGACAGTCCGCTGGCCCGAGTCCATTTCATCATCGGGTTCACGCCAGGCCATCACAACACACCCGATCTGCAGCAACTAGAGGCCCAGATCAGCGAAGCGGCGCGCACCTGGGAAGATCGTTTTGAGGCGCAGGCGCGCGCTGAGGCCGTTCCAGAGGCAACACTGGCGCCCTACCGCCAGGCCTTCCCGGCAGGCTACCGTGATCGGTTTGATGCGGGCCAAGCCCTGGCCGACGTGGCGGTGATCGAAGCTTTCGCAGATGGCACACTCGTCCACGTCCGAGCTTACCACATCGTTTCGGATGGGCCATTGCGGTTCCGGTTCAAGCTCTACCGCCAGGGCGAGCCCGCCGCCTTGGCCGACGTACTACCGATCCTGGAGAACATGGGCCTCAAGGCCCAGGCCGAGGCTGGGTTTCAGATTTCGCCGGACGGCGGCGCGCCGGTCTGGGTGCATGATTTTGAGATCGAAGATCCGCACGGCGGCGACTTGATCTTCGCAGAGATAAAGGACGCTTTCGAGAACGCTTTCGTCGCCGTTTGGACCGGTCAGACCGAGAACGACGGCTTCAACCGCCTGGTGATGGAGCTGGCGCTGCCTTGGCGTGACGCGGCACTTATCCGCGCGCTGGCACGCTATCGTCAGCAGTCAGGCCTGGACCCCTCCCCTCGCGTCCAGGAGCAAGCCCTGTCGGCCCATCCGGGCGTGACCCGCCTGATCCTGGACCTGTTCCGCATTAAGTTCGATCCGGCGATCGCGGTCGGTCTGGAGGCGCGCAACGCGGAGGCGCTTGCCGTGATGGCAGACATCACCGAAGCCCTACAGGCTGTCGAAAGCCTCGACGACGACCGCGTGCTGCGGCGCCTAGCGCTCTTGGTGGACGCCGTTCAACGGACCAACTTCTATCAACTCGGCCCCGGTGGTGTGGTCAAATCCTACATCGCGTTCAAGGTTGCCAGCGGCCAGCTCACCGACCTGCCGGCCCCCAAGCCTTTTCGCGAGATCTATGTCTGGTCGACCCAGGTGGAGGGTGTTCATTGCCGCTTCGGACCCGTAGCGCGCGGCGGCCTTCGGTGGTCCGACCGCCGCGACGACTAGATAGGGGTCATCCGCATCATGCACCACAACTCCGACCGGGTGGACGACTTTGCCCGCCGCAGTGAGGTTGTCCGTAAGATCCAAT
>JAYTWT010000494.1:0-3099 GCA_043743295.1 Alphaproteobacteria bacterium
TCGAACCGATCGAACATCCGGTCGGCCGTCGTCGCATCCAGGCTCTGGCGGTTGTAGTCGACGATCCACCAGACGTTGCGGATGTCGTGCTTGTAGGCCTCGATCAGGCACTCATAGATGTTGCCTTCGTCGAGCTCTGCGTCGCCCAGCGTCGCCACCATCCGGCCCTTGCGTGTCGGATCGAGCCAGCCATGGGCTTGCAGATAGTCCTGCGCCAGCGACGCGAACGCAGTGACCGCGACACCCAAGCCCACCGATCCC
The DNA here is from genome assembly GCA_043743295.1 of Alphaproteobacteria bacterium. GTDB lineage: Bacteria > Pseudomonadota > Alphaproteobacteria > Caulobacterales > Caulobacteraceae > Phenylobacterium. The sequence goes on from JAYTWT010000494.1 coordinate 262, forward strand.
GTCGAGAAGTCGACGTCGTCATGATCCTTGGTCCGCGAGGGATAGGATTGCGCCCCGCCGAACGCGCGGAACCGTTGCAGCTGGTCCAGGCTCTGGCGGCCCAGCAGATACTGGATGGCATGATAGACCGGGCTGGCGTGCGGCTTGACCGCGATCCGATCCGCCGGTTTCAGCGCGTGGAAATAAAGCGCCGTCATGATCGCCGTCATCGAAGCGCAGGACGCCTGGTGCCCACCGACTTTCAGGCCATCGCGGCTTTCGCGCACATGATTGGCGTTGTGAATGATCCAGGTCGAGAGCCAGCGGATACGGGCTTCGAGCGCCTGCAGAAGCGCGACCCGGTTGGCGATATCGCCCTTGGACTGAGGGTCAAGGTCACGGCTTAGGACGCGCGGCATAGGCAGCTCCGGTCAGATGCTGGATGTAGCATCCCTAGGGTGCCGGGAAGTTGCGAAGGCGACCTTGCTGTAGCTTCAAATTGGCATATTCTGCTAACTTCTATCTCAAACTCGGCAGTTCACGTGACCAAGCGCAGCGAAACCAGCTTTGACGCCATTGATCGACGCATCCTGCGGCATCTGCAGGAGGACGGTCGCCTGACCAATGCTGAGCTAGCCGAGCGGGTGGGCCTTTCGCCGTCGCCTTGCCTGCGGCGTGTGCGGCAACTGGAACTGGCCGGGGTACTCAAGCGATATGTCGCGCTGATCGACCCTGAGCGGGTGGGGCTAGACATTACCGCGTTCGTCCGCGTGGCTTTAGAGCGCCAGGACGCAACGGCACTCAATGCCTTCGAGGCGGCCATCGTCGATTGGCCGGAGGTTCTGGAATGCTACCTGATGACCGGCGAGGCCGATTATCAGCTGCGGGTGATGTCACGCACCTTGGCGGACTATGAGACCTTCATGCGCGACCGGCTGGCCCGTGCGCCCGGCGTCGCCAAGATCCAGTCCAGCCTGGCCTTCCGACCGGTCTTGTCGCGTACGCAGTTGCCGCTGGAGTGAGGACGGAGAGCGCTTAGGGCGCGATTTTGGCGGCTCGAAGTTCAGCGCGGGCGGCCTCAACTTCGACGCGGAAGGCTGGCTTCTCCATCAATTTCAGGACCAGCACCGAGCCGAGGACGGCGCCCGCATTCACATCGCGCCGGTAGTGAACGCCGCAGACCAGCCGACTTTCCGCATAATCAGCGGCCCGAGCCAGGACCAGTTGCGCACGGTCCGGAACCAGTTGGGCCAGCAGGCTGGCGGCCGCATAGCCCATCGTCGCGTGGCCACTCGGGTAGGAGGTCTTGACCACATCGCCTTTGTCGCAAGGCACGAGGGATCCGTCGATCGCCCATGGCCGGGTGCGACCAAAAAAGGCCTTAGCGCGTTTCGCTGCCACGCTGTCCTCGTTGCGCAGATCTGCAAACACCTTCGCCGTTGCGGGCAACCGGGCAATATCGAAGTCTGGCAGCACGTCAGCGATAGCGCGGACATCTTCCAGCGCGTCATCGCGCCGCGCCTGGGCCAGCCGCTCGGGCGTGCGAGCGTTCTGGATATTGTGCAGCTCGGCCAATTCCGAACGCGCCGCATCCGATCCATCCGCCGGCGGAGGCGGCAAGACCAACGCCGGGTCCAGGTCGGCGGGTGCCAGGAACCGCGAGGTCGGCACATCCGCCGCACTCGCGACACTCGCTCCCAGTGACCCGCAGAGCGCCAGCGCCACCCCTAGCCGCCTGATCGATGCCTCCATAGCCAGGCCCTAGAAGTTGTAGCGCGCGCTCAGCTGAACGCTGCGCCCGGCCTGATAATAGTAGAGATCAGTTGCCGAGAGCGTGTTGAACACCTTGCCGCCCTGCGTGATCTTCACGCCGCGCTTTGAGTTCGCCAGATTGTAGACAGCGGCTTCCATACGCCACGGTCCTAGGTTTCTCACCACGGTCAGATCGACCTGTTGATAGGGCGCGACCCGGAAGTTGGAGGGCTCGCCCTCAGCGCCCCATTGCTCGCCAACGTGCTTATCCGTTAGGGACACCGACCAGTCGCCGGGCTTCCAGATGACGCCCACCGCCGCCGTATTCTTCGGCGCGTTGGCGATCTGCTTGCCACCCGTCAGGGTCACGGTCTGGCCGCCGATTGTCGTCGATCCTCCAACCGCCTTGGCGCTGTTCAGCGATCCGTTCACGAAGGCGAATAGTTCCGGGATCACCTGCAACGTGACCTGAGCCTCTATGCCCTTATAGGTCGCGCCGCCTAGGTTATAGAACACCGTCTCGCCGCTCGCCGGGATGGAGATCGACTGCTGCTTGTTCTTGAACTGGATGTAGTAGACGTCGCCGTCAAACGTCACGCGGCCTGAGTGGAAGACCGTGCCGAGCTGATAGTTTTTGCTCTCCTGCGGGGCCAAGTCGGTCGCGTTCGGCTTCTGCTGCTGCAGGGTGCTGAGCGGCGGGACCAGGAAGCCGGTGGCATACTGGGCATAGGCCGACCAGTTCTCGCGGATCTTGTAGTTGCCGGTCAGGAAGTAAAGCGTCTTGGTGAACGTTGCCGAGGCTTTCAACGCCGTGCCAGAGCCTTGATTGACCGGCGTGTCCAGGTTGCGCGTGAAGTGCAGGTACTTGATCCCCGGCGTGATGGTCAGCTGCGGGGTAACGTTCCACTCGACGTCGACGAACGGCTGGTACTGGTCCCAGGTCGAGGCTTGCACATAGTTGACGTTGGACGCGGCACCACGGTTACAGACCACGCCCGGCTGCAGCACCGGGCACCTCAGGAGCAGATCGGGCAGGTTGGTGTTGAGGTCGTACTGGTAGCGGCTGCGCTTGGTCTTCACGGTCTCCAACAGCAGACCCGCCTTCAC
>JAYTWT010000495.1:0-5491 GCA_043743295.1 Alphaproteobacteria bacterium
GGCGACGACAGCACCATCGTCGACGACGCCCCCAGCCAAGGGAAGTTCTACGTCCGGCTGGAACGCGACGCCTCTCATGTCATGTGGGGCAACTTCCAGACCGCCTGGACCGGGACCGAGCTGACCCAGTACAGCCGTGGTCTCTATGGTGCGGACCTGGTCTGGAACTCGCAGAGCGCCACCAAGCATGGCGAGCGGCGCACGTCTGTGAACGCGTTCGTTGCCGAGCCGGGCACGCTGCAATCGCGCGAGGAATTCCGCGGCACCGGCGGCTCGCTCTATTACCTGCGCCGCCAGGACGTTACCGAAGGCTCCGAGCGGCTCTGGGTCGAAGTTCGTGACCGTGACTCGGGCTTTGTGCTGCAACGCACCCTGCTGGCCCCGTCACAGGACTATGACATCGACTATCTCCAGGGCCGGGTCACCCTGCGCTCGCCCTTGCCGATCGTGGCCGATGGCGGCGGCTTGGTTCAGACCTCGGTCCTGAACGGCAACCCGGTCTTCCTGGTCTCGACCTATGAGTACGTCCCCAGCCTGACCTCGGTGAAGGGCACCACCGTGGGTGTTCGCGCCAGCCAGTGGCTGACCGATTGGCTGCGGGTCGGCGGCTCGTTCTACAGCCAGGGCGATGGCGGGATTGATCAGGACCTCGGCGGCCTGGACGCCACGCTTAAGCTGACGCCCGGCACCTGGATTTCGGCGGAGGCGGCCCGCTCCAAGGGTATCGGCGTCGAGGCGCTGACGTCGCTCTCCGGCGGCTTCGACTTCGCCCAGAATCGCACCGCGAGCCGTACCCGTAGCCAGACCGTCAACGCCTATCGCATCCAGGCCACCGCCGATCTCTCCGACCTCGCCAAGGGGCTAGACGGGCGTATCAGCGGCTATGTTCAACAGCGCGACACCGGGTTTGCCGGGCCGGGCCAGATCACCGCGAACGGTGAGGGCCTGCGTCAGGCGGGCGTCTCCGCCGTCGTGCCGATTGGCGACCGAGCCGAGGTCGCGCTCCGCGTTGACGACCGTTCTTCTCGCACCCAGAGCGCCAACTCCCAGGAAGCAGCGCTGCGCTATAAGCTCAATCCGGAGTGGGGCGTATCCCTGGGCCTGCGTCGCGACGAGCGTCAGACCGACCTGACCGCGCCGGGTATCCTGCTGAACGCCAGCCCGATCCTCAGCCGCAACGGCGCGCGCAGCGACACCATCGTCCGGTTCGACTTCCGCCCCTTGAAGCCCGGCCAGTCGGCCATCGCTAAAGGCGGCGCCGTGACCGAGGTCGCCGGATCGTCCACCGCCCAGGCCCCGCGCGCTGGGTCCAACGGCGACCTCCTGACCACCTCGGATGCCTCTGGGCCCGCCGGTTCGATCCTGCCGTCGGCGCTCAGCCGCACGCCCGGCGTGGTGACGATTGCCTCCGATCCGACCTTGGCCGCCGGTGTTGCCGCCGCCCGGATCGCGGGCTTGGACTACCGTAACTGGAACGTCTACGCCTTCGCCCAGGACTCCTTGAGCCGCAGCGGCAACCGACCTGCCAACAGCCGGGCCGGGGCCGGCGGCAGCTGGCAGGTCAGCCAGCGCCTGAAACTGGGCGGTGAGGTGTCCGGTGGTGACGGCGGCGCGGGCGGCAAGGTCGTCGCCGACTACGCCCTCAACGACCGCAGCAACGTCTACATGAGCTATGCGCGTGAGACCGAGGTTCCGGACCAGAACTATGCAGGCCGCGAGGCACTGCTGACCGCCGGTGGCCGCATGCGCCTCAGCGATCAACTCAGCCTGTTCGCTGAATCCCGCGCCAGCTCCGGCGAAGGCCCGCACAGCCTGACCCACGGTTTCGGCGTCGACTTCGCGCCCGCCAAGGCCTGGACAACAGGCGTTCGCTTCGACACCGGTCGCCTTAGCGATCCACTCTCCGGCGATCTGAAACGCTATGCGGTCAGCCTCAATCTCGGTTATCGCAACGACCGCCTGAAGGCGTCGTCAGCGCTCGAATATCGCAACGACACCACCTCCAGCTTGGGCACGGTGACCGGCACCTGCGTCACCTCGGCGCTGCAAACCAACGTCCCTTGTGTGGCCGCCGCTGGATCGCAGGAACGCGACACCTTCCTGTTCAAGAGCGCGCTCAGCTATCAGGCCGATCCGTCGTGGCGCATGCTCGGCAGCCTGAACCTGTCGCGCAGTTCGTCCAGCCAGGGCGCGTTCTACGACGGCGACTATACTGAGGTCGTAGTCGGTGCCGCCTATCGGCCGATCAACAACGACCGCTGGAACACGCTGGTCAAATACACCTATTTCTACAACCTGCCCTCCAGCGGCCAAGTGGACAATGTGCGCAACACCCTGCTGGACTTCACCCAGCGCAGCCACGTGTTCAACATCGATACGATCCTCGACGTAACGCCCTGGCTATCGGTCGGTGCGAAATACGGCCTGCGGGTCGGCGAACTGCGGGATTCAAGGGTCGGTGGGTCCTGGTACTCAAGTCAGGCGCAGCTGTTCGTGCTGCGCGGCGACCTGCATTTCATCAAGGAATGGGACGCCGTCGCCGAGGTTCGCCAGCTGCGCGTCAAGGAAGCCGACGACAAACGCTCAGGCGCCCTGGTCGCCCTCTATCGCCACATCGGCGAGAACGGCAAAATCGGCGTCGGCTACAACTTCACCGATTTCTCTGACGACCTGACCGACCTCAGCTACCGCAACCGCGGCTTCTTCATCAACGCCATCGCGAAGTTCTAAGATCGGAATTCAGGTCGCCCAGGCGCGGCCGATCTCCTTCAGAGGCACACACCCGCGATACTCGCCGGGCACCGGGTCATAGCGGACCGCCTTGGTGGCCCCCAGCTCAGAGGTGAAGTAGCCCACGGTCACCAGTTCGCGCAGCAGGATGAAGAAGGCTGCGGCTGGCGGCGCGCCGTTGCGGTCCGAGAGGCCGGTCTCGCTGTCGCCCCGCGCGATGCTCGTCTCGGCGCTCTTGGCTGGCCGGACCGTGGGATCGTGGCGAGCCAGAACAGCCGTCCGCTGGGCGGGGGTGATCGCCGCAAAACCTGCGCCATGGGCTACGCGCGCATCAGCCTCCAGGCGGTCAAGGCCATCCCGCAGGGTCTTGGCATCCGCAGGCGTCGAGTAGGTGGCCAGGGTGCGGTCAACGAACTGCGGCACACCGGCTTCGCGTGCACCCGGCACGTCCGTCGCCGGAATGATCAGCTCAGCTGCGATGTCCAGGATGCGGGCCTGTTCGAGGGTCAGGGCCTTGGGCGTCCAGGGCAGCAGACCCTGCGCGCGCACCGTCGAAGGCACGCTGAGCGCCCCCCAGACCGCGCCGAACGTCAGCGCGCCTGCCAAAGCCTGTCGGCGGGTAAAGCCGGGAACGCCGCTCATCACAGGTCTCCCCGCTTGCCAGCGGTAACCGCGTGGTCCGCCGCCCGCGCCGTCAGCGCCATATAGGTCAGCGACGGGTTCACGCAGGAGGATGAGGTCATCGCCGCTCCGTCGGTCACATAGACGTTGAGGCAGGCGTGCACCTGATTATGGGCGTTCAGCACCGAGGTCTTGGGGTCGCGCCCCATCCGCGCGGTCCCCATCTCGTGGATGCCAAGGCCGGGGCCATAGCCGGTGTCGGCGGCCACGATGTTCTTGAAGCCGGCGGCCTCCAGCATCTCGGCGGCGGCGCTGGCCATGTCGCGGCGCATGGCCTTTTCGTTGTCGCGCAGGCTGACGTCGAAGGTGATGGTCGGCAGGCCGTTCTTGTCCTTCAGGTCGTGGTTCAGCGTCATGCGGTTGTCGACATAGGGCAGGATTTCGCCGAACCCGCCCAGGCGCACCTTCCAGGGTCCTGGCTGGGTAAGCGCCGTCTTGCGGCCCGCGCCGAAGCCCGGCTCCAGCCGGTCCCAGTTGGGCCGCCCCGCGCCACCCTGATAGCCGAACCCGCGCCGATAATCCGACCGCGTCGTCGCCTTGTCCCCGAGGTTGCGGAAGCGCGGCACATAGATGCCGTTGGGCCTGCGCCCCGAATAGTACATCTCCTCATAGCCGGGCGCATCGGCCTGGGCGCCGACCCCCAGGTGGTGGTCCATGATGTTACGGCCCAACTGATCGCTGTCGTTGCCCAGCCCATTGGGGAACCGCTTGCTGACCGAATTCATCAGGATCCAGGCCGAATTCATCGATGAGGCGTTCAGGAAGATGACCTTGGCGTAGAATTCGATTTCCTTGCCGGTCGCCTCGTCCAGCACGCGGACGCCATCGGCCTTGCGGGTCTTGTCGTTGTAGATCAGCGAGGTGACGATCGAGCCCGTGCGGATCGTCAGATTCCCTGTCCGCTCAGCCGCTACGAGGGTCGCAGAGTTGGAGCTGAAATAGGCCCCGAACGGGCAGCCCCGGACACAGAGGTTGCGGTTCTGGCATTTGCCGCGCCCCAGGGCCAGCTGCTCCTCGGTCGGTGCCGTCAGGTGCGCGGCGCGGCCAATGGTGATCCGCCGCTCAGGGTAGCGGGTCTCGGAGCGCGCCTTCAGGTCCAACTCCACGCAGTTCATTTCCATCGGCGGCTGGAACACGCCGTCCGGCAGGTGCGGCAGGCCTTCCTTCTGGCCGCTCACCCCGATGAACCGCTCGACGTAGTCATACCAAGGGGCGATATCGGCATAGCGGATCGGCCAATCCACACCGACCCCCTCGCGGGCATTGGCCTCGAAATCCAGGTCTGAATGACGATAGGTCTGGCGAGCCCACATCAGCGAGCGACCGCCTACGTGATAGCCCCGGATCCAGTCGAACCGCTTGGTCTCGGTATAGGGGTGCTCGTCGTCTTTGACGAAGAAGTGCTGGGTATGTTCGGTCAGCACATAGCCGGTGCGATCCTGCACCGGATAATGCGCCTTGAGGTCCTTGGCCGGAAGCTTGGCGCGCGGGTACTTGGTATCCCAGGGCGCGGCGGTGGCAGTGGGATAGTCGGTGATGTGGCGCACCATCGGGCCGCGCTCCAGCACCAGGGTCTTCAGTCCCTTCTCGGTCAGGTCCTTGGCCGCCCAGCCGCCGGAAATGCCACTGCCGACCACGATGGCGTCGTAGGTGTTCTCGGCCCGCGCCTTGGTGTTGAGGTTGGCCATGTCGATCCCCGGTTGCGATCCGGTTCTGCGCCGGATCCTGCGCGTGGACGGTTCCATGAAGTCGGCTACATATCAACTGCCGTGCTGACCGAAGAGCCGCGGTGACTGGAGAATGATATGCGCAGTTTCCCCGTTTTTGCTCTCGTCATCGCCGTGCTGCTCGCGAGCACACCGGCTGAGGCCAAGGATCACTGGCGTTCGATCTTCGATGGCAAGACGCTCAAAGGCTGGACGCCCAAGATCGTCGGCCATCCGGCGGGCGAGAATTTCCAGGACACCTTCATCGTCAAGGACGGCGCGATCCAGGTCTCCTATGCCAAGTACGACAAGTTCGCCGCTCGCTTCGGCCACCTGTTCTACAAGTCGCCGTTCAGCGCCTATCGCCTGCGGCT
>JAYTWT010000496.1:0-2669 GCA_043743295.1 Alphaproteobacteria bacterium
ACGGTGCGTTTCGACGCCTTGATCCAGGATGGAGAGGCGGTCTCCGCCGGGGCCGCCATCGTTCGGGTCAGTGGCAACGCACGCGCTATCGTCACGGCCGAGCGTACGGCCCTCAACCTGCTCGGACGCCTCTGCGGCATCGCCACCTTGACCCAGGATTTCGTGGACGCCGTTGCCGGTACCGGAGCCAGGATCACAGATACCCGCAAGACCACGCCGGGCCTACGCGCCCTGGAGAAGTACGCCGTGCGCTGCGGCGGCGGCATGAACCACCGCTTCGGCCTGGATGACGCGATCCTGATCAAGGACAACCACGTCGCCGCCTGCGGCTCGGTCGGTGAAGCCGTGCGCCGCGCCAAGGCCTACGCAGGGCACCTCGTGAAGGTCGAGGTCGAGGTCGACAGCCTCGTCCAACTGCAAGAGGCCCTGGCCCACGATCCTGACGTGATCATGCTGGACAACTTCACCCTCGACGACCTGCGCGAAGCCGTGCGGGTCGTGGGCGGGCGGGTCACCCTGGAAGCCTCCGGCGGCGTGACGCTGGAGACCGTCCGCGCCATCGCCGAGACGGGTGTCGACGTGATCAGCGTCGGGGCTCTCACCCACTCGGCCAAGGTACTGGATATCGGGCTGGACGCTGTTTGAGAGCGCCGCATCTAGGCCTTCGGGCGCATCATGTCGTCGCGAGTACACTGGCCGCACGGCTGACCGCTGCGGAGCGCTCCACTGCCATGCTCGACATTCGCGCGGTGATCGCGGCGAGGACTTCAGGCCGCGCCAGCTCCGGGCGACCCGAGTTGAACGGCGGGGCCGGTGCATATTCTAGACCCAACTGAACACCCTCGGCATAGTCGCGCCCGGCGATCTCCTCCAGGAGGGTCAGGGCGAAGTCGATGCCCGCCGTGACGCCGCCGCCGCTGAAGACATTGCCGTCTCGCACCACGCGCTCGTCGGAGACAATGGCACCGAACTGGGCCAATTGGTCGCGCCAGGCCCAATGGCTGGTGGCGCGCTTGCCCTTCAGGAACCCGGCAGCACCCAGGATCAGCGAGCCCGTGCAAACCGAGGTCAGATACTTCGCCTGCCCGCCGAGCCGATGGATCTGGGCCATGAAAGCCGAATTCTGCATCGCCTCGGTCGTGCCGAAGCCGCCGGGAATGAGCAGCACGTCGCACCGCTCCAGCTTGGCCAGGTCAGCCAATTTCGAGAACGTCAGACCGTCCGCCTCGATGTCGATACCGCCGAGCGAGGCCACCACCACATCAGCGCCTGGCGTTCGAGCTAACACCTGATGCGGGCCGGTGAAGTCCAGGTGGGTGACGCCGGGATACAGCGCGATAATGATCTGAAGCTGAGACATCGGGGACTTCCTGGATGGTGAGGCCTAACTCATATCGCCAATCGTGGGTTGGCAGTAATGATATTTTTCCCTCATATACCGCCATGACACGATCTCTCGGTTTGATCATCTTTCCTGGCTTTCAGCTACTCGACGCGGCGGGACCCATCGCTGTCTTCGAGATCGCTGAGCGGTATCGCCCTGGCAGCTATGACCTTTTGGTGCAGGCGGATGGCGGCGGTCAGATCGCCAGCTCCTCCGGCGTATGTCTGGCCGCACGCACGCTAGGCGACGGGCCGTTCGACACCGTGATGATCTCCGGTGGCGACGGCACGCGGTCGTTGCCAGAACTGCAGGCGGTGGTCGCCTGGCTGCGAGGCATTGAGGCGCGGCGCCACACCAGCGTTTGCTCCGGCGCCTATCTGCTGGCGGCGGCGGGCCTGCTGGATGGCCGCCGCGCCACCACCCACTGGAGCCGAACCGACGACTTCGCGCGCCGCTTTCCGAAGGTGAACCTAGATGCCGACCGCATCTTCATCCGCGACGGCGAGGTCTGGACCTCCGCCGGGATCACTGCCGGGATAGATCTGGCCCTGGCGCTGGTCGAAGACGATCTCGGCACCGACATCGCCCGTCAGGTCGCTCAGCAGTTGGTGGTGCATCAGCGTCGTCCGGGTGGGCAATCCCAGTTCTCGGCGCTCATTGACCTGGCCGGACGCACCGGGCGGTTCGCCGAGCTGATGGACTGGATGCGCGCGAATTTGATCGAGCCGTTACCCGTGGAGCGACTGGCAGATCAGGTCGCCATGAGCCCCCGCAACTTCGCCCGCGCCTTTGCAACCGAGACCGGAACGACTCCAGCCAAGGCGGTCGAGCGCCTACGCCTGGAGGCCGCGCGCACAGCCGTTGAAACCGGACGCGATCCCATCGACCGCGTGGCCGAGATGACCGGCTTCGGTGATCCCGAGCGCATGCGGCGCGCTTTCCTGCGCGCCTTCGGCCAACCGCCACAGGCCTTGCGCCGCTCGGCGCGGCCCTAGCCCTTGACCACCTGTGCCTTGATGAGATCTAGCGCTTCGTTCTGTCTCTGGAGAAGCTCCACGATCTGCTGATCGCGCAGCGAATCCAGCTTGTCGTGCAGATGCATGATTTCCAGTTCGGCGCGCAGGTTGACGACGTAGTCGTGCTCAGCGTTTTCCCGATCGCGCTGGGCTGCGCGGTTCTGGCTCATCATGATCACCGGCGCCTGGATCGCCGCCAGCATCGACAGCATCAGGTTCAGGAAGATGAAGGGGTAGCGATCAAAGGCCAATCCCAACGCTACGGTCAG
>JAYTWT010000497.1:0-4229 GCA_043743295.1 Alphaproteobacteria bacterium
GTAGGGCGCGCCCAGCTCTTCCAATAGCCAGAGGATACGCTGCGAGCGAGAATTGTTCAGATGATGGACGGTGAGCATGGCGGGCCTCTCCAAGATTTGGGTCGGCGGGACCAAAGCGGAATGACCGGACGCATGCAAGCGTGGCATGGATAGCGCCATGACCTTGGTGCTTCCCGATCTGCTGGACCTGCTCGACGCCGCCGCCCTTGAGGCAGGAGCTTTAGTGACCTCGTTGCAAGGGGCTGTCGCAACGCGGGTACTGCGCGAGGGTCGCTTGGACCGCGCTGCCCTGGACGCCGAACAGCACGCCGCGCATGGCCTGGCCTGGGCGGCGGCCTATGCGGAGACCTTGCGCCAGACCGCCGCCTGGGCACGGGACCTGGGCGATGGGTTCGGCGAGGCCGAGGCCCTGCCAGCCCAGCTGCTGGCCCACGAGTACCTCAGCCAGCTGGCTGGCGGGTTACCGATGAACCAGGGCGAGTTATTCCGCCCCGCGGATGTATTCGCCCCGGCGGATCGGCTCAGCCATCTGATCGGACGCCTGCGGACCGGGGCATCGCAAGCGGTAAAGCACCGGATCGTGGAGCTTCTGGACCAAGCGCGCGGGCAGTCCTCGCTGGAGGCAAGCGGTCTCGACGCGACCCTGGAGGCGGTCCGCGATCAGTTTCACGCCTTCACGGACGACAAGATCACGCCCCACGCCCATGGCTGGCATCTGCGCGACGAGCTAATCCCGCTGACCTTGCTAGAGGAACTGGGCGACCTGGGCGTCTTTGGCCTGACAGCACCCGAGGCCTGGGGCGGGTCAGGCATGGGCAAGGTGGCCATGTGCGTGGTCTCCGAAGCCCTCTCGCGCGGCTGGATCGGAGCCGGATCGCTGGGAACCCGCTCGGAGATCGCCGCCGAACTGATCCTGGCGCACGGCACGGACGATCAGAAACAGCGGCTTCTACCCGGCATCACCTCGGGCCGGATCATTCCGACGGCAGTGTTCACGGAGCCACAGGCTGGATCGGACCTAGGCTCGCTGCGCACGCGGGCGGTGCGGGCGGGTGAGGTCTGGCGGGTGTCGGGCGCTAAGACCTGGATCACCCATGCGGCGCGGGCCGACCTGATGACGCTGTTGGTTCGCACCAATCCGGACGTCAAAGATCACCGGGGCCTGTCGATGTTCCTGGCCGAGAAGCCGCGCGGGACGGTGGATCACCCCTTCCCAGCCCCCGGCATGAGCGGCGGTGAGATCGGGGTGATCGGCTATCGCGGGATGAAGGAATACGAGATCGCCTTCGACGATTTCGAGGTCGCCCACGCCAACCTGCTTAGCGGTCAAGAGGGCCAAGGGTTTGCCCAGCTGATGGCCACCTTTGAGAGCGCCCGTATCCAGACGGCGGCCCGCGCCATCGGTGTTGCGCAGAACGCGCTGGACCTGGCTCTAGACTATGCCCTGCAGCGCCAGCAGTTCGGCGGCACGATTGCTGACTTCCCGCGCGTCGCCAACAAGCTGGCGATGATGGCCGCCGAGATTCTGGGCGCACGGCGGCTGACCTGGTTTGCGGCGCGCGCCAAGGACGAAGGCCGTCGCTGCGACCTCGAAGCCGGCATGGCCAAGCTAACGGCCGCCCGGATTGCCTGGGCCTGCGCCGACAACGCTGTGCAGATCCATGGCGGTACTGGCTTTGCAGTGGAACAGCCGATCAGCCGCGTGCTAGCCGACGCGCGGATCCTCAACATCTTCGAAGGCGCGGGCGAAATTCAGGCCCATGTGATCGCGCGGCGCCTGCTGGAAGGGACTAACTGAAACGGCCTCGCCTTGCGTTCTTTTTAGGCGGCGACTAGGTAGCGGCCTCAAACCCGTCCGAGATCTTTCATACCGTGAGCACCCAATCGGCCCTTTTGAAGGTGATGAGCGACGCCGCGCGCAAGGCGGCGCGCGGACTCAACCGCGATTTCGGCGAACTGGCAGAACTGCAGGTGGCCAAGAAGGCACCCGCCGATTTCGTCTCCGCCGCCGACCTGAAGGCTGAGCAAGAGATCTTCGATATCCTGATGAAGGCTCGGCCCGGCTACAGCTTTTTGGGTGAGGAAAGGGGCCTGATCGAAGGTACGGACAAGACCCATACCTGGATCGTCGACCCCTTGGACGGCACCACCAATTTCCTGCACGCCATCCCACACTTCGCAATCAATATCGCCCTACAGCGGGACGGTGCGATTGTGGCTGCCCTGACCCACAATCCGGTGACCAACGAAACCTTCTGGGCCGAGAAAGGCCGGGGCGCGTTCGTCAACGACCACCGGCTGCGGGTGGCGGCGCGGCAGAAGTTGGATGAAGCGGTCGTGTTCTGCGATGTGCCGTTTCTAGGTCATGGCCAGCACGCCAAATTCCTGAAGGAAGTGCACCAGATCAGCCAGCGGGTCGCCGGCGTTCGGAGTATGGGCTCCACCGCGCTGGACCTCGCCTGGGTTGCCGCCGGCCGCACGGATGCGTTCTGGGGTCGTGATTCCAGTCCTTGGGACCTGGCGGCGGGCCTGCTTCTGGTCACTGAAGCTGGCGGCAAGGTCACCGATGCCGACGGTAGCGACGACGTGCTGAGCGCTGGTTCGGTGTGCGCGGGCAACCTGGACATCCATCCGCTTTTGCTCAGTCGCTTGACTGCCGCAAAATAGGGCTATGGTGGCGGCCATGATCAGCCGCCGCACCCTCACAACAAGCACGATGGGCCTCATCGCGATGCCTGCCTTCGCCAAGCCGCGGGCCAAGCCCCTGGTCATCGCCCATCGCGGTGCCAGTGGAGAACGGCCTGAGCACACGCTCATGGCCTATCGCCTGGCCATCGCCGAGGGCGCGGATTTCATCGAGCCGGACTGTGTCGCCACCAAGGACGGCCATCTTGTTGTGCGTCACGAGAACGAGATCGGCGGCACCACCGACGTGGCCAAGCGACCCGAGTTCGCCGCACGAAAGACCGAGAAGGTCATCGACGGCGAGAAACTGACCGGCTGGTTCACCGAGGACTTCACCCTGGCCGAACTGAAGACCCTGCGCGCCCGCGAGCGATTGCCGCAACTGCGGCCCGCCAGCGCCAAGTTCGACGGCCAGGAGACGATCGTGACCTATCAGGAGGTGATCGATCTGGCGAAGGCCGAGAGCCGACGCCTGGGGCGTACCATCGGCACCTATCCGGAGATGAAGCACCCGGCCTATTTCGCCGGCATCGGTCTGCCGCTGGAAGGGCGGTTGCTGGACGTCCTGAAGACCAACGGCCTCAACACCCGTAGCGCGCCGGTTTTCGTCCAGTGTTTCGAGGTTGCGCCGTTGAAAACCTTTGCGGCGCTGGGCGGACGGGCGCGCCGGGTGATGTTGGTGGCATCAGGCGCGGCACCGGTGGATGTCAAATCCGCGACAGGCATCAAGGCCATCGCCGCCTTCGCTGAGGGCTTGGGGCCGGAGTGGCCGCTGATCATCCCGACAACGGGCGGCGTCCTAGGTGCGGCGACCTCGCTCGTCGCTGACGCCCACGCGGCGGGCCTGGCCGTTCACCCCTGGACGGTCCGGGCGGAGAACTACTTCCTGCCGAAAAGCCTGCAACGCGGGGCATCGCCCGCCGACCACGGCGACGTGGGTGCAGTGTTCAAGGCGATCTACGCCTCAGGCGTCGACGGCCTGTTCAGCGACTTCCCAGGGTTCGCGGTGAAGGCGCGGGGATAGATCGACTACCCAGAATGTCATCCCGGTTTTGGCGTCAGCCAAAGCATGCCCTTGGGTCGGCCGGAGGTCGAGCCCGGGGGACCGGGACCCCCGACTGGGCGGGTTGAGGTTGAACGCGGTGCCACCGCCGGGGACTGTCACCAACGTATGGCGCTGGAGGTCCCGGTCTTTCGCCTTCGACGAAAACCGGGATGACGCCCGTGAGAGATGGTGCCGGTAGCCCTACGCCGCTTCGAACTGTAGCGCCGCCAGCCGCGCGTAGAGACCGTTTTTCGCGACCAGCTCGGTGTGAGTGCCTTCTTCCACCACCCGCCCCTCGTCCATCACCACAATACGATCCGCTTTAAGGACTGTCGCCAGGCGGTGCGCGATCACCAGCGTGGTGCGGTCCTTCATGGCCTCATCCAGCGCGCGTTGAACAAGGTGCTCGTTTTCCGCGTCGAGGGCGCTTGTGGCCTCGTCCAAGAGTAGGATCGGTGTGTTGCGGATCAGGGCCCGGGCGATGGCCAGGCGCTGGCGC
>JAYTWT010000498.1:0-13727 GCA_043743295.1 Alphaproteobacteria bacterium
GCGCATATCGCGAAAGCGTATCTCGACGGACAGCGCGTCGTCCTTGCGCGGGGTCACAATCACCACGCCGCACTGGCCGTCGATCGTCAGCGTCCGGGCGTACCGGCGCGGTTCCACCCGCTCGACGCCGGGGATAGCGCGATCAGCCAGGAACCGGATCATCGCGTCCCAATCGTAGGGCGGCTTATAGGGCAGCCTGACGGTGATCCCATCCGCTGCCGGCACATCGGCCTGACGCGAGCGGCGCAACGCGCGGGGTTGGCGGCCGAACAGCTGTTGAAAGGTCTCGTTAAACCGCCGGACACTGCCGAAGCCGGAGGCCAGAGCCACCTCGCCCATCGGCAACAGCGTTTCCTGAATCAACTGCTTCGCCAGCAGCACCCGACGTGTCTGGGCCACGGAGACCGGCGAGGCGCCCAGGTGTTGACGGAACAGCCGCCGCAGTTGCCGCTCGCCGACGCCAAGGCGAGAAGCCAGGGCCTCAACGTCGCCGTCGTCCATAGCCCCGCTTTCTATTAAGGCCAGAGCCCGCGAAACTGTGTTGGATGTGCCCCGCCAGGCACCCAGATCCGGAGACGCCTCAGGCCGACACCTCAAGCAAGGGCGATAGCCCGCCTCCTGCGCGGCGGCGGCCGAGGGATAAAAGGTCATGTTCTGCGGCTTCGGCGTCCGCGCCGGGCAGATCGGTCGGCAATAGATGCCCGTCGTCTTCACCGCGCCGAAGATACGACCGTCAAATCGCGCATCGCGAGTAACAAACGCCCGACGGCAGGCCTCGAAATCCATGTCCATGCGCAGCAGAATGCGCGGCCTTGCCGTTCAAGTCTCGCGGTTTTCGGACATGGATGAGGTCGAACCTCTAGCCAAGTACCGCGGCCAGTCGCTTGTCCCTGCCGATCGAGATCGAGGCCGCAATGTGGGCAATCACCGTCAGCACCACGAAGGGGATCACACCCGCAAACCCGTAAGCCAACGCCTGATCTCCATGCGCCGGCTCCATCTTGTCGGCGATCCAGCCGACATAGACCGGCCCGACGCCGAGGCCGACCAGATTGAGCACGAACAGCATGATGGCCCCCGTCATCGTCCGCTGCGCCGGCGGCACCGCATTCTGGGCAACCGTGATCGCCGGTGCCAAATAGGTTTGGTTCATCAGCATGGGACCCAGCAGGAACAGCATCGCGATCTGCCAGGTGGGTGCCCACAGAAGGCCGAACCAGAACGGGATCGACAGCGAAAAGGCGATTGCGGGCACCCAGGCGAACCAGCGGCGATCCTTCTTGCCCAGCCTGTCGACAAGCCAGCCAGAAGCCAGGGTGCCGACAATGCCGGTCGCCCCGAGCGCCAGAGCGTAATAGGTCGCCACGTCAGCAGCGGCCATCTGCTTCACACCTTCGAGGAACTGCGGATTCCATACCAGACCGGCATAGCCGACGAAGGCCGACATAGCGCTGGAGATCGCCGTCAGCAGCAGTGTGCGGTTGCCGAAGAAGCTGCGGATCGCCGTCAGGATCGGTGGCGCCGGCGGGTGGTCGGACGCGCCATCCAACGGGACGTCCAGGCCGCCCCGCTTGGGCTCTCGCACCGTGAGCAGCATCAAGATCGCCAGGACAATGCCCGGCGCGGCGACGACGAAAAACGCGGTGCGCCAGCCATAGGCCAGCGCCAGTTTGCCCCCGAGAAAGGCGCCCAGCATGGAGCCGACGGGAACCCCAAGCGAATATATCGCCAGCGCCGTACCCCTCCGCTCAGCAGGGAAATAGTCAGAGATCAGCGAATAGGACGGCGGCGAACCGCCAGCCTCCCCAAAACCCACCCCCATTCGGTAGAGCAGGAGCTGCGTGAAGTTCTGCGCCGTACCGCAGAGGGCCGTGAACACGCTCCAGATCGCGCAAGCCATGGCGATGATCCACTTGCGGCTCACCCGGTCGGCCAGATAGGCCACGCCGATCCCGCAGGTTGTGTAGAGGAGCGCAAATGAAGTGCCGCCCAGCAGGCCGAACTGCGTCTTGGTTAGATGGAGTTCCGCCGAGATATCCTTACCAAGGATCGACACGATCTGCCGATCCAAGAAATTCAGGACATAGACCACCGCCAGGAACCAAACGACGAAATAGCTGTAACCCGTCGACGCCTTGGGCACCGTTTCAGTCTCTGTCGTCATAGAAATCGAAAACCCCCAGCTGGACCGCCGACGACCGGTGTTCCGGTTCGAAAGGCGAGTACGCATTTCCTGTCAGACCCTTGTCGCACGCGCAGGCTGGGGTCGCCAATCGTGTTGTTCAGCTGGGCAAGCCCTCCAGCTGCGACACGATTGAAGTTCGGGGCGGTCGAGCGCCTCAATCCGGCGTGCTCATCCGAGCCGCTCTCGGGCCCGATCCATATCGTGGGCTGCTTTCCCATCGCAGGGCATCGCCGATGATGACGCCTAGCTCTGAACGCCTCGCTGACCACCCAAGCAGCGACAGCGCGCGGGATGGATCTGCGACCAGACTGGCCGGATCGCCAGCCCGTCGCCCGCCGAGACTATGCGGCACGGGTCGACCGACGGCACGCGACACCGCTTCGATGACCTCCAAGACCGAACGCCCAACTCCGGTGCCGATGTTCACCGCTTCAAATCCACCGCGAGGCAATTCGACATTGAGAGCCGCAAGGTGGGCATCCGCCAAGTCCTGCACATGAACATAGTCGCGCAGGCAGGTGCCGTCAGGGGTGCCAAAGTCCTGACCAAATACCGTCAAGGGTTTGCCAACGCCGAGGACCGCGTTGAACGCCAGCGGGATGAGATGCGTTTCCGGGTCGTGAGCCTCGCCGATCAGTCCAGACGGGTCAGCCCCGGCGGCATTGAAGTAGCGGAGCGCGACCGCGCTGAGCCCGTAGGCACGACATTGCGCCTCAATCAGCCACTCTGCAGCGAGTTTTGTCGCGCCATAGGGGCTGGCCGGGGCTTTGAAGGCAGCCTCCGGAATGGGCGCGAGAGATCCGACGTCATCCTGGCCATAGACCGCGGCACTTGATGAGAAGACCAGGCGCTCAATCCCGCGCTCGCGCATCGCCGTAAGCAGCGCCGTCGTGCCGCTGACGTTGTGATCCCAGAACAGGTCCGGCCGCATCACCGAACGACCGACCTCGATGAGGCCGGCAAAATGGATCACCGCCTTCACATCATGGACCGTCAACGCCTCGCGCAGCGCGGAGGTGTCGCGGATATCGCCGTGAAAGAATGGCCCCCAGCGAACGGCCTGTCGATATCCCGAACTCAGACTATCGTAGACCACGGGCACCAGGCCCATCTCGGCGACCGTTTTGGCGGTGTGGGCACCGATGTAGCCGGCGCCGCCCGTGATCATCACGCGCGACCCTGCGGAAATCGCCATCTGCCCTCACCCCATTGCGTGCTTTCACCACAGTCGATCATCTTCGAATAAAGAAAAGGATTACCGGCCGCTCAGGGCGGCTGAAATGAGCCGCAAACAGTGATGGCAAGTGCTCCCCATGCCCTTGTTTCCGGAAAGTCGCCGCAGAAAACAATGAATTAACCGATCAAGCGGCATAGTGCGTACAGGTTAGACCTGCCACTGCAATCAGATTTCGGGCGAAGCGCGAGCGCTTCCGGGACATCTGGATGCGGAGGGCAGTTGCTGACCCCTCTCAGCCTAGAATACGGGCGGGAGCCGCTATAGTGTCAGCAGAACAGGCTGGATAAATGAGCGCCTTCAAACTCGTCGGCTTTCCGGGTATCTCTGATCCTCAGAGTTCCAGCGGCACGAGCCGAAGCAATCGATCAATGGTGATCTCTCGACGCGTCCTGCTGGGCGGCCTCTCCGCGATGCCGCTTGCCACCAGTCTGATGGGCTGCGCTGCCCGCGGACAGAGTGGTCCGGCTGCGCCGACAGGCCCAGTGGGGCCTGGCTCGACCTGGAACGGGACTCCGTTGTCTGGCGGAACGCCGCCCTCTGATCCGACACGCACGACGGCGAAGCCTGCCGTGCATTGGCTCTTTCCGTCTGATCTGCGCCTCGTGAACAATCTTGTCATCGGCGTCGACGCCGATGCTCGGGGCGGTGTCCGGCAGGTCGATTTCTGGGTCGAAGGTGCCGTCTATTCGATTGCGACGCCAGCCATCTCCAACGACACCGATGCCAACGGCCAAACCCGCACCCGCTACGGCTACTGGATCACGCTGGACGCTACTAAATTCCGCGCGATTAGTACGACCGGCTCAGCGCGGATCTTCGCAACCGCAATCCCCAACGATCCGACGATGCAGAGCCGGACTATCGGCATCACCTCGGGCGATGCCGTGGCAGACAACTTCCGCGGCGACTATGCCATGGTGGTCTATCCCCGCGCGGCGGCCAACGACTGGATCAAGACCGTCGCGCCGTCAGGGGCGGACTACACCACGATAGCCACGGCCATTGCCGCCGCGCGTGCGGCGTCGGCAGAAGCGCCATTGATCACGATCACGGCGACCGGGGCATACGAGCTGGCCAATGCCGCAGACAACTACGCAAACGGCAAGGGTTTCTGCACGATCACGACCTCCAGCGGTGTGACGGCCACGCTGGGCCGCGCGGCGGCGTTCACCCCGAATAGCCCTGCCAGCTGGCCCTGGACACCCGGCTGGGACGGCATCGAGTTCCGAGGATCCGGCGTCGTTTTTGATCAGCGCAACTGGTCGACCATCGCGTTCACCGCCAAGCCGGGCTGGTTCAACGGCTGCAAATTCACCAACAGCATCGGCACGCTTTACAGCTACTATTGGAACGGCAGCATCCACCCCGGCTTCGGCGCGAACAACTCCAATTACTGGGATGACGTGACCGTCGAGCGGGTCTCACGCCAGGGTGCGGTGTCAGATCAAAGATATGTGCGGGGATGCACATTCAACCAATGGTCGGCGGACCTCTTTACCGGGACGCAATACGTCGCTGGCAACTACGTTCGATATTTCGACACCACGTTCTTTATTGGCACATTCCAAGGCGTACTCAACTTTGTGGGCTTGCGCATCAATGGCCCGGCGAACGCTACTGTGAGCAAGACGGCGGGCGATGCGCAGGGTGGAAGCCTGCTACTTCGGGTCAGCGGCGCGACCGTGGCGACCATCCCGCTGGGCTTCTACGGCAACGATACCAACCCTACGATTGATGCCGTTGTGACGGCGATAAACGCTTTTGGCGCGGGCTGGACGGCGAGCGCTCAGAATGGCCGGGGAACGATGCGCCCGTCGTTGCTGGGTGCCGCTGGTAACAACGCAAGCACATTCACCGATGTAGTGGCCTCGGCCACGCTTGATCTCAATTCGGGAACGGATATTCACGCCGACTGGTGGCAGGGCTACACCGGAGGTGCGACCCGCGAGAACGTCATCATTCGCAACAACACGACCAGGGATGCAGGCGCGACGACGGCGTTGAACGCTGTTCTGTTTATGGATGCGACCCTTTCGCAAGATTTCATCGTTAAGGGCAACGTCTGGACAGGCGATTACGGCACGACGTCAGTGGGCGGTACAGCGATCAGTCACCTCGTGTTTGAAAACAACAGCATCGAAGCCGCAGTAACGCGTATTCAATCTCCGACGGGCGACCAGACCTATTCCAGTTTCAAGAACAACACCATCGGCCTCCTCGCCTACAATGCGGCGGGCACTTGGGTTGGTGACGCGCCCTGGATCAATAATGAGTACATGATTGCCAACGGTAACAGCGCAATCTCGGGCGGGTCCAACTCCGGCAACTTCACGGTCGCCAATCCCGGCGGCAACCAGACAACCAATTTCAGGACACTGTTTGTGGACTATGCCAACGGCGACTATCGACCCGCACCAGGGGGCGCTCTGTTCGGGACTAGCAATGCTAACCTGAAACCTAGGGTCAACCCCTACGACGGTAGGGGGGGCGCAATTGCGGCATCCGATGTCGTGGGGGCCAGATCGAAAGATGGTGCGGGACCTTCGTATCCGTTCTGACGATATGACGGATCTCGCCGCCTAAAGAATAGCTAGGATCGGACCGTTGGAGCTTCGCACCTCAGCGGGTGTGCACCCATCAGGTCCGTCGCCAGTCGTATTGGCCCGATGGGCGCAAGTCTCGGCGATCCGATCCGCCAAGGGCATATTCTTAGAAGCTTCGCACTTTGCGTAGATGCGGTGACGAAAAGTGACTAGCCGTAGCTTGCTTTAGACGTGACGTGACCCCCTGAAACTCCTCCAAAAATAGCTAGAGTCCGCCCCAAGGAAGGGACGGAAGAATGAAGCGATCAAGGTTCACGGAAGAGCAGATCATCGGAATTCTGCGCGAGCAGGAGGCCGGCGTGCCGGTGGCGGACCTGTGCCGCAAGCACGGTCTGAGCTCGCCGACGTTCTACAAGTGGAAGGCCAAGTATGGCGGCATGGACGTGTCGGAGGCCCGGCGGCTGAGGGCGCTGGAGGACGAGAACACCAAGCTCAAGCTGCTGCTGGCCGACGCCATGCTCGACAACGTCGCGTTGAAAGACCTGCTTGGAAAAAAATGGTGACGCCCGCCGCGCATCGGGGGGCTGCGGAGTATCTGCAGGCGACCTACGAGATGAGCAAGCGTCGGGCGTGCCGGGTGATTGAGGCCGACCGGACCGGTGTGCGCTACCAGGCGACGCGCCCAGATGATGCGGCGTTGCGCGAGCGGCTGAGGGCGCTTGCCCAGGAGCGGCGGCGCTTCGGCTATCGCCGGCTGCACGTGCTGCTTCGGCGAGAAGGCGAGGTGGTGAACAAAAAGCGGGTCCAGCGGATCTACCGCGAGGAGCGGCTGACGGTGATCGACAACTGCACGCGCGAGTGCCTGGCTCTGGTGGCGGACACGTCGCTGTCGGGGCGCAGGGTAGCGCGGGAGCTGGACGCCATCATCGGCCAGCGCGGATGCCCGGACATGATCGTCAGCGACAACGGCACGGAATACACCTCCAACGCCATCCTCGGCTGGGCCGACGAGACCGGCGTGGGCTGGCACTACATCGCGCCTGGCAAGCCTCAGCAGAACGGCTTCAACGAGAGTTTCAACGGCCGGCTGCGGGGCGAGCTGCTCAACGAGACGCTCTTCCGCTCGCTACCCCACGCCCGCGCCGTGCTTGAGGACTGGCGGCGCGACTACAACGAGCAGCGGCCCCACTCCAAGCTCGGCTGGATGACGCCCAGGGACTACGCCCACGCCATATCCGGAGAGTCCGGCCGGCACGCTGCGCAACCTGACGGCTCCGCGCACCGGCCTCTTGCAACCCACCTAGACCCAGGCCCAAATCAAACCAGGACTCTCGTTATGGCTGGATGAGAAATGGGGGTCACGTCACTGCGGATCTCCGCTATCGTGAACCGCTACCTGCAGGTCTACCGTGGGACGTCGTGAGCGCGGCGCAGGGCCCTCCATAGACAAAATTGGTAGTATCGAACCACGTACCCAGGGTCGGGCTGCCGGTTAATCCCGAACCGAATTATCTGGGTCACAGACCTAGCCGCGAGGCCCGGTAGCTGTTTGAGTAGTGCGGTAACAGACGGCCTGGCTTTTGACGGATCGAGGTCGCGTTGCACGATAGCGTAGGATGCCGCCATCCGCCTAGCGGTCTGCAGGAAGGCGGACAATGCGAGACGGTCGGCCATAAAATGGTGCTCGACCTGGATATGCGGCCTATAGGCGATTTTTTGGCCGGCCCCCTGAATGGCCCATCCAAAGACCGTATCGTCGAAGAAGCCTGCTGCGCCGGGGCCAAGTCTTGGGTCGAATCCACCTGTTACAGCAACGGCCTGCCGGCCAAATGCCATGTTAGCCCCGACCAAGCCCTCAGGCGGGTTTACGGGATCTTCGACCGATGCGACCCATACCCGAAGGGCTCCCGTCAGCCAGGGACGGTCGAGGTGAGGAGCGATCTTAATGCCGCCCTGTACGGCGTCAGCGACGCCATTCTTGATCGGACCGCACATGCCTTCGATCCAATCCTGGGGGACTTGGACATCGTCGTCAGTGAAGAGGAATATGCGGCCGCGCGCAGCCTCTATGCCAGCGTTGTAGGCATAGCCCTTGCCCTTGCGCGGTTCCAAGACGTGACGAACGCGCATATTCGGTAGCTGGAGCGATTTCAGGAAAGCGCCGGTGCCGTCCGTCGAACCGTTGTCCACCACCAAGAGCTCAACTTCCCAGCCGGCGGGGACATGCGCTTGGCCGATCCGCTCAAGCGTTACTACCAGATTGTCCCGCCTGTCGCGGGTGCACACGATGATTGAGACGTCCATGTCCGCGTCTCGCATGTTAAGGGGTCTAGCTTGACTCATCTAAATCCAAATGTCCTGTGACCCGCGGATCAAGCGGCTGTGGGTTGGTTGGGAGAAAATCGGTGGGCGAGACCTGTTCGTGAGCTCCGGGATCCTGCTACATGCAGTGTGGTGTTCGATACGCTTGTGTGGGACTGGTCCACCGAAGAAAGTGTTATTGCGGCGCGCTTTCTCTCGCTGCAGCTGCCGACATGGCTCGTGCTGTCCGGGACCGGGAACGCGAAAGTAAGGTTTTAGCGCTAACCCTCGATTCATGTGCCGCCACGCGGCGCGAAAACTAGAGAGAGAGCCCAAACTCGATGCACCTCGAACGACGCGTCCTGATTACCGGAGGAGCAGGGTTCCTCGGTTCTCATCTTGCCGAACGCCTGCTCGCCGACGGGTGTCAAGTGCTGTGCGTTGACAATTTCTTCACGGGTACGCGCCGCAATATCGAGCATCTGCTCTCTTACAGAAATTTCGAGTTGTTGCGGCACGACATCTGCCAGCCTCTGTTCGTCGAAGTTGACGAGATTTACAATCTTGCATGTCCGGCCTCGCCTATCCACTATCAGAAGGATCCCGTCCAGACGACGAAGACGAGCGTCTCGGGGGCCATCAATATGCTGGGTTTGGCCAAGCGCGTCGGCGCGAAAGTCTTTCAGGCCTCTACTAGCGAAGTCTACGGCGATCCAAACGTCCACCCCCAGCCCGAAGAGTATTGGGGCAATGTGAATCCCATCGGCCCCCGGTCTTGCTATGACGAGGGCAAGAGATGCGCGGAGACCCTATTTTTCGACTACCACCGCCAGCACCGATTGCAAATCAAGGTCGCACGAATCTTCAACACCTATGGGCCACGGACACACCCGAACGATGGGCGCGTGGTATCGAGCTTTATTGTGCAAGCTCTGACAAATCAGCCGATTACCATCTTTGGGGAGGGGCGACAAACCCGCTCGTTCTGCTACGTCGATGACCTAATCGAAGGTTTTGTTCGATTGATGGGAACTGACAACTCTGTGACCGGTCCGATCAACCTCGGAAATCCGGTTGAATTCACGATCTCCGAGCTCGCCACGAAGGTCATAGAACTCACCAATTCGAAGTCGACGATCATCAATCAGCCGCTGCCGCAGGATGATCCTCAACAGCGCAAGCCGGACATCTCCAAGGCTAAGGCCCAGTTAGGTTGGGAGCCGAACATCGATTTGGCTGAAGGCCTAGTACGGACCATAAAGTATTTTGACGGACTGATCACGGAGGGCGTCGTCAAAGCGCCCGCATGATCTATGGCGGGCGACCTGCCCATCAGCGTCTTGGATTCGATCTCCGAGCGGCCCCGCGCACTTCCTTTGTGGAGCAATGTCCGCCGTCAGCGCCAATTAGACAGATTGAGGGTTCCAGCTAACGGAGGGTTTTGGTCTCATCGCAGTGACGTAGGAACGAAGATGAGATCAAAACCCTTGCCCTCGAAGGCGACCCCCGGTGAGCGGGTGGTGAAGGATATACGGCGCGCGACGCGGCGGCATTTCTCGGCGGAAGATAAGATCAGGATCGTGCTGGACGGCCTGCGCGGCGAGGACAGCATCGCTGAGTTATGCCGCAAGGAAGGGATCGCGCAGAGCCTCTACTACGTGTGGTCGAAGGAGTTTTTGGAGGCGGGCAAGCGCCGCCTGGCGGGCGATACGGCCCGGGCTGCGACCACCGACGAGGTGAAGGATCTGCGTCGGGAAGGCACGGCGCTGAAGGAGGTCGTTGCCGAACAGGCGCTGGAGCTGCGCCTGCTCAAAAAAAGCATGATCGCGGATGGGGGAGACGGGGAATGAGATATCCCGTACCTGAGAAGGTCGAGATCATCCGCCTCGTCGAGCAATCGAGCCTTCCTGTCCGCAGGACGCTGGAGCAGATCGGCGTTCCCCGGGCGACCTTCTATCGCTGGTATGACTGAGGTGGCGCCGGAAATTCGGACAGACGGCTAAGTTAGGTTCGACCTCTTTGAAGGACGGACTTTATGACTGGGAAGCGGAAGCGGTACTCGGCTGATTTTAAGGCCAAGGTGGCGCTGGAGGCGTTGAAGGGTGGGCTGACCCTGTCGCAGCTGGCGACGAAGCACGGCGTCCATCAGACGATGATCGCGGCGTGGTGCAAGCAGGCCATCGAGGGGCTGGTCGGGGTGTTCTCGGGCAAGGCCGAGGCGAGCGATGGCGCCCGCGAGGGCGAGATCGACAAGCTGCACGCCAAGATCGGCCAGCTGGTGGTGGAGCGCGATTTTTTAGCCAAGGCCTTCGGTCGTTGAGCCTGGACCGGAGGCGGCAGATGATCGACCCCAACGACCCGAAGCTCTCGATCCAGCGCCAATGCGCCCTGGTGTCGATCAGCCGGTCGGCCTTCTACGACCAGCCGGCGGGCGAGACCCCGCCGAACCTGGCGCTGATGCGGCTGATCGACGAGGCGTTCCTGGAGACCCCCTGGTACTGCTCGCGCCAGATGGCCCGCCATCTGCGCCGCCAGGGCTATAAGGTGGGCCGGATGCGGGTGCGTCGACTGATGGCCAAGATGGGCCCGGTGCCGATCTATCAGAAGCCGCGCACCACGATCCCGCGCCCCGAGCACCGGGCCTACAAGTACCTGCTGCGCGGCCTGACCATCGAGCGGCCGAACTAGGTCTGGTGCTCGGACATCACCTACATCCCGATGCGGCGGGGCTTTCTGTATCTGGTGGCGGTGATGGACTGGGCGACCAGGAAGGTGCTGTCCTGGCGGCTCTCGAACGGCATGGACGCTGAGTTTTGCATCCAGCCCTGGAGGAGGCTCTTGCCCGCTACGGGCCGCCGGAGATCTTCAACACCGACCAGGGCAGCCAGTTTACCAGCCCCCGCTTCGTCGACGTGCTGAAGGACGCCGGCGTGCGGGTCTCCATGGATGGCCGCGGCCGCTGGATGGACAACGTCTTCATCGAGCGGCTCTGGCGCAGTCTCAAGTACGAATGCGTCTACATCCACGCCTTCGAGACCGGATCGGAGCTGCGGGCGGGGCTGACCCGCTGGATCGGCGACTACAACACCGACCGGCCTCACTCGGCCCTTGCCGGAGCCGCCCCCGACAAGGCCTATGGGCAGATCGAGGCACCGCCCTATCCGGGGCTCGCCCCGGATAGGTCTAAACCCGAGCGCAAACTGGCGGCGTAAAATGAACCAGAACCGACCTTAGCTAGGCCGCCAAACTGTCCGAACAACCGGCACCACCTCAGTTTGACGCCTATAATAAAAACTAAGCGTAAACGATACGCTGAAATGGGTCTGCACAAAGGGCAGCGCTGCAAGCGATTTGATTTCGTCTGGTTGCGGGTGTTGGTAGGAATTTTGGGCTGGAAGCTATCGCCCAAACCACCGCTTTAAGACGCGCCGAAAACCCTCATCGCGCAGCGACTGGCTGGACAAAGCCGCCACAATAACGGCGAAGATTGCCGCCAAGCCTAGGATCAACACAAGCACGAGCAAATTTTGCTGCATTGAATTCATTATTTCGACGAGCCCTAAACGAAGTGCATTTCTAGCATAGTCTTTGTTAATCCAGATTCTCCTAAATTTGCGTCAAGGTTGTCTCTACTTCGCTGGGATGTTCTCGCGCCGCGCCAAAGCGACCGAGCTTAGGAGTCGTTGTGGGGTTGATATGACAACAAAGAAATTTCGGGGCGAAGTGCAGTATGTGGTTGCTGTTACAGTTCCAGCCGGGCCGGACATATCGGCAAGGCTGCAAAAGATTGTCCCATGTCGCGCGGAGTGATCGGAAATGACTGAAGCGGGGCATTCGAGCCCGAACGGCATTCAGCTGAAGTCTCTGGTCGAGCCTGCTAATCTCGCGCTCATCGTCGGCTTGGTCGCACTAGCGATTCCGACGATCGCCGACCTTGGGAAGCAGGTCTGGACCACCGAGGCCGGCGCTCATGGCCCCATCGTGCTGGCTGTTGGTGCGTGGCTGTTGGTGCGCGGGCTGACGGAGGCGAAACCGCGCGTCAAGCCTGGGTCGCTACCCTTGGTACTGGCCAGCTTGGCGGCTTGCTTAGCCCTCTACATATTCGGTCGTGCCTTCGACTTCATCAGCCTTGAAGTCGCAGGGATGTACGGTGCCGCTGTGGCGTTACTTTACGCTCGGATCGGGCTTCGAGCCCTCACAAGCATCTGGTTCCCGGTTGGATATCTAGCCTTCTTGGTGCCGCCGCCGGGCTGGTTGATGGACCAACTCACGGCACCGCTAAAGCAATTCGTATCCTGGGCGGCCACGTCGATACTGTCGGGTGTGGGCATTCCCGTCACCCGTGAGGGCGTGACCATTTTCGTCGGTTCTTACCAACTGCTCGTTGAGGATGCCTGCTCGGGTATGAATTCCATGGTCGGACTGGTTGCGGTCAGCCTGCTCTACATCTACCTGCTTCGAGGGGCTCACCTGCGCTACGCGGCAATGTTGACCGCTCTGACGATCCCGATAGCCGTGCTGGGCAATATCATTCGCATCATGACCCTGATCCTCCTGACCCACTTCTGGGGCGATGAAGTCGCTCAGGGCTTTCTCCATGTGACGGCAGGGCTTTTCCTGTTCGCCGTGACGCTGGTCTTGGTGTTCGGCGTGGATCAGCTGGCTTGGCGAGTTGTGCCAAAATCCTGGAAGCAGTCATGATCGGACGTCGAGACGTTTTGTTGGGCGCGCTCTGCGTGGGCGGCGCTGTCGCCGGCACCGCGCTAAAGCCGCGTCGTGAGGTACGCCTCCTCACCAGCGGCAAGCTCGCCGATGTCGTGCCGGCCGCGTTTGGGACCTGGAGATCGGAAAACGTCGGTGATCCCTACGCGGTGAACGGTGAGGGAACGCTCTCCGCCAAGCTCTACAATGAGCTTTTGGTGAGGCAGTACGTCAACATCGATACTGGCGTCGGTGTGATGATGTTGATGGCCTATGGCGGACGCCAGAGCGACGAGTTGCAACTGCACCGCCCGGAGGTTTGCTACCCGGCATTCGGCTTTAATGTGACGCGCAACGAACCGTTGACGCTCCCGATCAGCCGCACGGTATCCGTGCCGGCACGACGCCTTGCGGCAGAGGCCGAGGGTCGGATTGAGAGCATCATCTACTGGTCACGCATGGGTGAGCTGTTGCCCCAGGATGGCGGAGAGCAACGCAGTGCTCGCCTGAAAATCGCGATGCAGGGCATCATTCCAGACGGCCTTTTGTCGCGGTTCTCCATGACCGGTGTTGATCCACAGCTCGAATGGAGCGCGATTGAGGGGTTCGTGGCCGAACTCATGGGCGCGGTCGCACCAGCGCGCCGCAATATTCTGATCGGCTCAGAGCGCGCGAATGCGCTCGCGCGTGATGGCCGGACCGCTAAGGGTTAGTGATGCTGAAAACGGCGATCATGAAGACGCCGTTCTATCCTGCGGCA
>JAYTWT010000499.1:0-3060 GCA_043743295.1 Alphaproteobacteria bacterium
GCGACCACCATCTGAGCGCCAAGGACCGCCGCCTCCACCTCCTCTTGGGTCAGCATCAGGGGCGGCATGTCGAAACCGTCCTCTAGAATGTAGCCCACGCCAGCCTCACCCCGGATCGGTGTGCGCTGGCCGATCAAGTCAGCAATGTCACGATAGACGGTACGTTTGGACGTCTCCAACTCGTCAGCCATCGCCTCGGCGGTGATGGGGTTTCGGCTACGGCGCAGAATTTGCACGATCTGGAACAGGCGGTCAGCGCGTCGCATCGGTCTCCCGCCAGCCTACTGACATTTTCAACCGATTGATGGCTGACGAATAGGACCTGTCAACGGCCCTAAATCTAAATCGCGGGCGTTAACCTGTCGGTGGGGATCACAGCCTAGCTTGGTCAGCAAGAAACAGGCCAACGAGGACGATCTTTTGGCGCTCAGCGCACGACTAGAGATCCGACAAGGACAGGGGCTGGTGATAACCCCCCAGCTGCAGCAGGCGATCAAGCTGCTGCAGATGTCCAACCTTGAGGTCGAGGCGTTCGTCGACGCCGAACTGGAACGCAATCCCCTGTTGCAGCGCGAGGAGGCCGAGGCTGAACAGCCGCTCTCTCTGGACGACAACACGCCCGCCCAAGCCGAGCATCTGGCCGACGCGGATGCCCGCGCCGATCTCGACACAACTCACGACGATGTCTCGCCGGGCGAGCGAGTCACCGGCGATGCCCCTGGATCCACTCCCGAGGCCGCCGACGCGGGCGGCGCGATCGACTGGTCAAAGGCCGGATCTGGTGGCAGCTTCGACCACGACGGCGAGGGCTTCGAAGGGGCCCTGACCCACGAGCCGACCCTGGCCGAGTTCCTCCAGCAACAACTCACGGCCTCCGGCCTCAATGCCATTGAGACTGTGATCGCGGGCGTCCTGATCGATGCGGTGGACGACGGCGGCTACCTTCGCTGCGAGACCGACGAGGTCGCCGAACGGCTGGGTTGCGATGCGGCGCTGGTCGAAAAAGTGCTGGCCGCCATCCAGGGCTTTGAACCCGTGGGCGTGGCCGCGCGGGACGTGCGCGAATGCCTGATGATCCAGCTGAAGGACCGCAACCGTTACGATCCGGCCATCGCGGCCCTGCTGGACAACCTGCCGCTGCTGGCCAAGCGCGACCTGCCGGCCCTACGCAAACTTTGCGGTGTGGACGAGGAGGATCTGCGCGAGATGATCGCCGAGATCCGCCAGCTCACGCCGCGTCCTGGCGCAGCGTTCGGTGGGGAGCCGACCGCGGCGGTCGCGCCGGATGTCTTCGTGCGCGAAGGCACGGGTGGCATGTGGAACGTCGACCTGAACACCGACACCCTGCCCCGCCTGTTGGTCGACCAGCGCTATCACGCTCGGGTGTCCGGCCAATCGCGTACCGACCAAGAGAAAACCTTCGTCTCAGACTGTTTGGCGCAGGCCAATTGGCTGATGAAGAGCCTGGACCAGCGGGCCCGAACCATACTGAAGGTCTCGTCCGAGATTGTCCGCCAGCAGGACGCCTTCCTAGCCTATGGCGTCCAACACTTACGCCCGCTGAATTTGAAGACGGTGGCTGATGCCATCGGCATGCACGAATCGACCGTCAGCCGAGTGACCTCGTCCAAGTACATTGCGACGCCCCGCGGGGTGTTTGAGATGAAGTTCTTTTTCACCTCGGCCATCGCCTCGTCCGAGGGTGGCGAGGCGCATTCGGCCGAGAGTGTGCGCGACCGCATCCGCAGGCTGATCGAGACCGAGGTCCACGACACAGATGTTCACTCCGATGACGCCATCGTTGACCTTCTGAAAGCGGCGGGGGTCGATATTGCGCGGCGGACGGTGGCCAAATATCGCGAGGCAATGCGTATCCCCTCGTCGGTAGATCGGCGCCGACGGCTCAAAGAATCCGCCTGAGGCGATTTCCTTGACGCCGCCCCTTGGCGCGACGTCCGACCCTCTCCAGATACACGTACGATGCCGAAATTCTCGACAGACCAGTTGCCGCTGTCCGCCGTCCTCGGCCAGATCGCCGCCTACGCACAGCCGCAGATCTCCATTGCCGAACTGTCCCAGATGTTCGGCGGTCGGGCCATCGGTGCCCTGTTGTTCGTGTTCGGCCTGATCTGCATGCTGCCCCTACCGCCGGGCGCAACGACACTGCTGGGCTTTCCTCTGTTGTTGCTCGCCCCGCAGCTGGTGATCGGAGCTTCCGCGCCTTGGCTGCCGAACGGGATCAAGCAGCGTACGATTTCCACTGCGGAACTCAGCAAGGCTCTGCCCAAAGCCATTCCGTGGCTACAGCGCATCGAGGCCGTCTCGCGCCCCCGGCTGGTTTTCCTTTTCAGCCCGATTGGAGAGCGTGTTCTGGGCCTCGTCTGCACCGCCCTGGCTGTTGTGCTGGTACTGCCGATCCCAGGGGGGAATATCGTGCCAGCTGCCGCAGTCTCGGCCCTGGCCTTTGCGCTGATCCAGAGGGACGGCGTGATCGCATTGCTTGGGTATCTGGTGGCCTTCGCCAGCGCCAGTATCTTGGTGCTCGCGGCTCACATTCTCGTCAGGATGCTGGAACATACGTTAAGCGTGTTCGCATCGGCTTGACACCCGAGGCATCCGGCGCGCTGATCATGTCATGCAAGTTCAGATCACCGGCAAACACGTCGATGTGGGCGAGGCCCTCCGCACCCGCGTTACGGATGAACTCACCGGCAACATCTCCAAATACTTTGACCGCGAAGGCGGCACCGCAGATGTGGTGGTCAGCCGTGAAGGTAGCGCCTTCCGGGTCGACTGCGCCGTCACCCTCGCCTCGGGCCAGCAACTGACCACCCAGGGTCTTGGAGCCGACGCGCATATGGCTTTCGACGCGGCGCTAGAGCGGATGACCAAGCGGATCGGCCGCTACAAGAACCGCCTAAAGAGTCATCACACCCAGGCCTTGGCCAAACAGGCCGAGAGCGCCGCCTATTTCGTCATCGCAGCAACCGATGAAGACGAAGTCGAGGCGGATGATATCGTAGGATCAGAGGCGGCAGGCCCGATCATCATCGCGGAAAC
>JAYTWT010000500.1:0-2275 GCA_043743295.1 Alphaproteobacteria bacterium
TGACTGTGATGGCCATCGACCGCGCCATGACCGAGCGAACGATGATCGATTGCGCGCCGATGTGGGCAAGGTTCGACGTGGCGCGTCTAGGCGGTTAGAAGGGCGTCGCCCAACAGCGTCTGCAAGACCGGGCCTCGCGGGTAGGGCGGGTGGCGGTATTGGCGAAAGCCTTCGGCGAGCTCAACGCCAAAGTCTTTACCGACGCGGCGAGTCCAGCGGTCCATGTCGGCCAGATGATCGGTGATGCCGTGCTGGCGGGCGACCCAGTCGGCTTGGCTCTTGTGTTCGGCCAACATGGCCTGTTTGACACTGAAGGTCGCGCCGACATCTACGGCGAAGTCGCGGGGTAGCTTGGTGCCCTGGCGGTCGCGGCCGCCGATGGCGTCCATGAAGTAGAGCGTCGGGATCATGCGTATTTCGCCTGACTGACCAGTACGGTAATTTACAACTGGCGCAGCGAAGCAGGCGTCGCGGACCAGGACGCTGATCGCCTCGTGGTCCGGGTGATAGTCGATGGGCGAGCCGGTAATCACCACGTCGGGCGCGATACTCCGCAAGAGCTCAGTGACCGCCCGGCGCGAGGCGTCGTCATTGAAAACGCCAAGATCCGGGAAGCCCAGGCAACGATAGCTAGCCCCGATCCGTGCCGCCGCGGCCGCCGCCTCGGCTTGGCGGATGCGCCCGGTCTCTGGCGGGTCGTACTCCGCCGAGCCGCCCTCTCCGGCGGTGGCGGTGACGATGGCTACCGTGTGTCCCTGTCCGGCGAGCAGAGCCAGGGTTCCGCCGCAGAGGATTTCGATGTCGTCGGGATGCGCGTGGACGGCGAGGATCGTGGCCATGGCGTCAGCGGTCGAACTTGGTGGCCAAGACAAGCGAGGACTTGGTCCGCTCGACGCCCTTGAGTGCGCCGATCTCGTCGATCAGAGCGTCCATTTCGCGCACGCCTGCGGCCTCGATGGCAGCGATCATGTCGAACGGCCCGCTGACGGACTGAAGCCGCCGGACGCCTGAAAGGCGCTTGAGGGTCGCGGTCACCGCCGCGACCTGCTTCGGCTCGACCGTGAGCATGACGAAGGCGTGGAGGCGTTGGGCTTCGAGCGCTGGAGCCATCTTGACGGCATAGCCGGTGATCACGCCGGTACGCTCCAGGCGGGCCAGTCGGCTCTGCACCGTCGTGCGCGACAGCCCGAGGCCGCGGGCGAGTTCGGCCACCGGCGCCCGTGCATTGTCGCGGAGGCGGGCCAGCAGGTTCTCGTCCAGGTCGTCCATATCGCGGCATATCTCGTCGTTTCGATGATTATATATGGCATTTCGCCGAATATCATCTGGTCATTTCAGGCGCTACCGGGCCTGGGTGCAGGAGGACCTTAGCGCTCCACCGCCATCCGCTGCATCGGAGCCAGTTTAGCCAGAAAGCGGTTCTGGTCACGGAAGCTGATCTTTTCGTGGTCCATGGCGATCTGAAGGTGTTCCACCAAGGCGTTGAAGTCAGTGTTCTGGACGCCAAGGTCCTTGTGCGCGGCTTTCATATCGCGTCCCGAATAGTCGCAGCCGCCGTTCAGGATATAACAGAACTGCTCTCTAAGCGTCCGGCGCAGGCGCACCATGTCGTGGCTGGCGAAGATCTCCTTGATGCGCGGGTCGGTCAGACTGCGCTCCACCAGTTCATCCACGACGCGGCCTACGCCCGCCTCGCCGTGGAACGCCTTCCACAAGGTGTCGTCCGCAAAAGGCTTGGTCCCGGCGTTGGCGTTGGCCTGGGTGTAGGGCTCGACGGCCTCTTCCGCTGGAAACGTAGCCGAGGGGTTTTCGGGCGTTGCAGCCGCGAGGGCCGCCGCGAACAGGAGCGCCAGGATCATCAGAAACCTGCCTGAATCGAAAGGTAGAGGCCGCGCTGGCCCTTGAAGGTGGCGATGGTACCGAGGTCAGCATAGGCAGCCGTCACCGAAAGGTTCTTGTTCACCGCATAGGCCGCGAAGACGTCGAACCAGTCGCTTTCCTTCAGGCCCAGGTTGTTCGGTTTGGTGCGGTATTCGCCGCCGACCAGCAGCCGCTTCGACACCAGCACCCCGGCGGAGCCCTCGACCTGCAGGCTGTAGTCATCCTTACCGGCGGGTCCGCCGAAGCCGAGCAGGCCAGTCTGGTTGGCCTTGGTGGCGCGTACGGTGCCGTTCAGCACCAAGCTCTGCGCCAACAGCACCTTAGTGGCCGCCAGATAGTAGTCGACGCCGTCGTCTTGCTGGCCGCCCAACAAGGCAATCACCGCACCCTTGCC
>JAYTWT010000501.1:0-2226 GCA_043743295.1 Alphaproteobacteria bacterium
GCGCCACTCCTGCAACCGCTCAACCTGCTGCTCGATCTGGCGGGCGAGGCGATGCGGGCACGGCTGTTTGTCGTGCAGGCCGAGGGCGGGTTAGAGTCCTGCCTACGACCGGACTTCACCGTCGCCATCGCCCAGCAGCACATCGCAGCTGCCCGCCAATCGGGACGCTATCTCTACCAAGGCCCGGCTTTTCGCGCCTCGGCGGGCACAGACCGCCCCGAGGAGTTCGTCCAGGTCGGACTGGAGGTTTTCGGCGATTCAGGCCCGGCAGCCGATGCACAGATCGCGAGCCTAGCTTGGCAATCCGCGCAGGCAGGCGGTCGCGAAGATCTGTCGCTTTGGTTAGGAGATGTGGCGCTGTTCGCCGCCTTCATCGAGACTTTGGAGCTATCGCAAGCCTTGGCTGCGCGTCTGACAAGAGTTGCCGGGCGACCCCGTCTGCTGGCTGCGGAGCTCGCCCGCGTCGGACCGTCTGCACCACAGAATAGGGGCGCATTGGCCGGACTTTTGACGGGTTTGTCGGAGACACAGAGCGCCGCCTTGCTCCAGGAAATTTGGGCGCTGGCCGGCGTTGAACCGGTCGGAGGGCGCGGCCCCGCTGAAATCGCGGCGCGCCTGATCCGCAAAGCTGAGGCTAGGAGTGCGCCGGCGCTGACGCAGGTGCAGGCCGATGCGATCCGCGCCTTCATGTCCATTGATTCCACGCCAAAGTCCGCCTTCGCCGAAATGCGGTCGCTGGCAGGTCGTAACGCCGCCGGGTTGCAAACCGCGCTGGCGGTTTGGGATGAACGACTGGCGGCGTTGGTCGGCACCGTTCCAGAGTCCGCGATGCACTTCACACCCGCCCTGGGCCACGCCTTTGACTACTACGACGGCCTGACATTCGAGGTGCGCAGCGCGGGCCTCGCCACGGGACTTCCGGTCGCGGTTGGCGGGCGTTACGACGGCTTACTCACGCGGCTGGGCGCTAGCGGTAAAGCGTGCGCTGTCGGCTGTATGGTTCGGCCCTGGCGCGCCTGGGCAGGAGGTCAATCATGAGTGATCTGATCATCGCGATCCCGTCCAAAGGTCGAATGAAAGACCAAGTGGAAGGCTGGCTGGCCGACTGTGGTCTGAGGCTGGAACTGACGGGTGGCGCTCGGGGCTATCTGGCGTCGCTGAAAGGCCTGCCGGGCGCGCAGGTCCGTCTGTTGTCCGCAGCCGACATTGCCGAGGCCTTAGACACCGGCGAGGCCCATCTGGGGATCACCGGCGAAGACCTAGTGCGGGAGCGCGGCGAAGACATCGAGGCCCGGGTCCTGCTGCTGAAGGCTCTGGGCTATGGCCGCGCAGACCTCGTCGTGGCCGCACCCAAGAGCTGGATCGATGTGGAGACAATGGCCGACCTGGAAGAGGTGGCCCATGACTATCTTGCGCGGACCGGTCGGCGGATGCGGGTGGCCACTAAGTACCTGACCCAGACCCGTACGTTCTTTACCCGTCACGGGATTGCGGATTATCGGATCACAGAGTCGGGGGGGGCCACGGAGGGTGCCCCTGCGGCGGGTTCAGCGGAGTTGGTTGTCGATATCACCACCACAGGCGCGACCCTGGTGGCCAATGGCCTGAAGGTCCTGTCGGACGGCGTGATCCTGAAGAGCCAGGCGCATCTGGCCGCGTCGTTGCGTGCAGACTGGAACCCCGCCGCATGGACGGCCGCCGAACGCCTGCTTCGGATCGTCGAAGCTCGCGCCAGCGCTCTAGCCAGCGCTACACTTGTCTGGCCGCAGGGCATCGGTGCGGCCGAGGCGAGCATTGTGGACGGGCTGCTCGCTGACGGTGCATCACAGCGTCCGAATGGTGTGCTTGTGGCTTCACAACAGGTCGCCGATGCGGCGCTGGACCTAACCGCTGCCGGCCTCGGGCCCGTCACTGCATCGAAACCGGATTTCGTGTTCGACGTAGGGTGCGCGCCGTTTGACAACCTGAGGGCGCGACTCTCTGACACTTAAGTCAAAACGATAGATATTTTCGCCGTTCAAGCGAAAGTGTTGTCGATTCCATGCCCTAACTGAGCGCCCCACCCGTTGACTCGGGTGAAAAATTGCCGTTTTGTCATCTTGCGAGAGACACAAGGGCGTTAGTTCCGAGGTCTCCGGCGTTTCGGGGAGGAAACGCCCGCTCATATAAGAGCGACGGCTCAAGGTGGCCTGCAGCGTCTATCCCCCGCTGCAGGCCGTTTCTTTT
>JAYTWT010000502.1:0-11530 GCA_043743295.1 Alphaproteobacteria bacterium
ACCGCAACGTCGCCTTCCACGGCCTCAACCCGATCCTCAAAACCGTTCAGGGTGATGTTCTCTTGGGCCAGAGCCAAGGCCCCTGCATCACGTTCGATGCCGACGAACCGCACCTCGGGACGGCGCGCGGCGGCTGCCAACAGCACGCCGCCGGCCCCGCATCCGGCCTCGAGTACCCGCTGGCCCGGCACCGCGTCGCAGGCTGCCGCCAACAAAGCAGCGTCTAGACCGGCCCGATAGCCGCGCCTGGGCTGCAGCAAGCGCACGCGCCCGTTCAGCACGGTGTCTTCAGTAGGGGCATCCATCTGGCGGGCCTTGGTGTATGAAGGTTCAGTTGCGTCGAGGTTGTGTTCGCTTGACCGTGCCCTAACCCGTCACCATTGTCCCGGCAAACGGCGACCGTGAGGGCGGACGCTGAACGACGACATAGGAACTCTGCGTTTTGGAAGCCGCCCAGGCCGTCGCCGCACCGCCCTCGCTGGACCTGCTGTTGAAGCTGGCGGGTCCCGACATGCGGGCCGTGGACGCACTGATCCGTGAACATATGGACAGCCCGGTGCCGGTGATCCCGGCGCTGGCCGATCACCTGATCGCCGGCTCGGCCAAGCGGCTTCGCCCGTTGTTGACGATTGCAGCCGCGCGGCTTTGTGGCGCGCGCGACGATAGCTGCCTGAAACTGGCGGCGGCGGTCGAGTTCATCCACACGGCGACCCTGTTGCATGACGACGTCGTGGACTCGTCCCAACTGCGGCGTGGCCGGGTGGCCGCGCACCTGATCTGGGGCGCGCCGGCTAGTGTCCTCGTCGGCGATTTCCTGTTCGCCCGAGCGTTTGAATTGATGGTGGGTGCCGGATCGATGGCCGCCCTGGAGATCCTGGCCCGGGCCAGTCGCGTGATCTCCGAGGGCGAAGTGCTGCAACTGACCCGGAGCCACGACCTGGATCTCAGTCAAGAGGTCTATATCGAGATCATCAAGGCCAAGACCGCCGAACTGTTCGCCGCCGCCGCCGAGGCGGGCGCGGTATCGGCGGGCGCCTCGCCGGAGCGCTGTCGGGCGATGCGGCGGTTCGGGCAAGAGCTGGGTCTGGCGTTCCAACTGATCGACGACGCTCTGGACTATTCGGGCGACGCTGAGACCCTAGGCAAAAACCCGGGCGATGATTTCCGTGAAGGCAAGGTCACCTTGCCGCTGCTGCTGGCGATGCAGCGGACGGCGGCGACCGAACGCGACTTTTGGGTTCGCACCATCGACCGGCGCGAGCAGGTTAACGGCGACCTCGACCGTGCCTGCGAGCTGATGCGCCAGACCGGCGCGCTTGACGAGACCCTGAGCCTTGCCGTGCGATATGCTGACAGCGCCAAGGCGGCCCTGGCCGACCACGGCGGGGGCAGTTGGCGCCCAGCCCTGCAGGACCTAGCCGATTTCGCCGTGATGCGGCGGGCCTAGAAGCCGCAGAAGACCCGGTCGATTGCGCGACGGATCGCGTCTTCGTGTTCGCGGACATTGCCCAGAACACGTCCGACGCCGGACCGAGAGACGCCAGCCATTTCAGCGATCACGAGGACCAGCTGGTTGCCGTTGAACTCAATGGCGACATCTACGGAGCTTACGATCTTCTCGGCATCGTTCACCAGCGGTGCCAACAGCAGGGTCTGGAGCAGATTGAGATGGTGCGATTGCAGCACGACAACGCAGGGCGCGTGTTTGCGACCGTCACGATTCGGGTTCGCAAATACGTCGAACTGCCGCACCTACCAGGTCCGAATTCCATCGCTGAAGACGCCCCGCTCGCGGATACGACGGTTGTAGTCGGCGATCGCCTCCGCGTTCTCCTCGGCCCACTTCGCGGCGCGAGCCTCTGCACCGGCCGGATCGGCCCTCTGGAGGGCCAGCCTCAGAGTCCGCTCGACCAGGAGATCGACGTCCAGGCCCACCGCCGCCGCCTGTTCCAGCAATTCAGGGTCGATCTTGAGTTCTGTCTTGCCCATGATCGCAACGATACCCCACTTTTGTCCCGAGCCAAGCGCGTCCCGTGTCACCCCGGCGAGATCATCTTCTCCGGCCGCACGTATTCGTCGAATTCGGCATTCGTGAGATAGCCGCCGCCGACCGCTTCGTCGCGCAAAGTCGTACCGTTCTTGTGGGCGGCCTTAGCGATCTTGGCGCAGTTGTCGTAGCCCAGCTTGCCGTTCAGCGCGGTGACCAGCATCAACGAACGCTCGAGGTTGGCCTTTATGTTGTCCTCGCGCGCCTCGGTGCCGACTACCATGTTGTCGGTGAACGAGACCGAAGCATCGGCCAGCAGGCGGCACGACTGCAGGAAATTATAGGCCATCACCGGGTTGAAGACATTCAGCTCAAAGTGGCCCTGGCTGCCAGCGAAGGCTATGGCGGTCTGGTTGCCCATGACGTGGGCGCATACCATCGTCAGCGCCTCGGCCTGGGTGGGATTCACTTTGCCCGGCATGATCGAAGAGCCGGGCTCATTCTCCGGCAGGGCCAGTTCGCCGAGCCCCGCACGGGGGCCAGACCCCAAGAACCGCAGATCGTTAGCGATCTTGAACAGCGCGCCTGCGGCGGCGGTCAGGGCGCCGTGGCTGAACACCATGGCGTCGTGTGCGGCGAGCGCTTCGAACTTGTTGGGTGCGGTCACGAACGGCAATTTCGTGATGTCGGCGATCTTCTTAGCCACCAGCTCGGCGAACCCGATCGGGGCATTCAGGCCGGTCCCGACGGCGGTGCCGCCCTGGGCCAGCTCATAGAGGCCGTAGAGCGTCTCCTTGATGCGCCGCACCGACATTGAGACCTGATGGGCATAGCCGCCGAACTCCTGACCCAGCGTCAGCGGTGTGGCATCCTGGGTGTGTGTGCGGCCGATCTTGATGATGTGGTCGAACTGGGCAGATTTCTTCTTCAGCGCGGCGTGCAGATGCTCCAGCGCCGGCATCACCGCGCGGGCGACCTCTTCGGCGGAGGCAATGTGCATGGCTGTCGGATAGGTGTCGTTGGACGACTGGCTCATGTTGACGTGATCATTCGGGTGGACGGGCGTCTTGGAGCCCATCACGCCGCCCATCATCTCAATGGCGCGGTTTGAGATCACCTCGTTGGCGTTCATGTTGGACTGGGTGCCGGACCCGGTCTGCCAGACGACCAGGGGGAAGTGGTCATCCAATTTACCGTCGATCACCTCCTGGGCGGCCAGGATGATGTACTTGCAGATCTCAGTGTCGAGCTTACCCAGCTCCATATTGGCTTCGGCGGCGGCGCGCTTGACGACGCCCAGCGCCCGGATCATCGGCTTGGGCTGTTTCTCCCAGCCGATCTTGAAATTGGCAAGCGAGCGCTGGGTCTGGGCACCCCAATAGACGTCGTTGGCGACCTCGATAGGCCCAAAGGTATCGGTTTCAGTGCGGGTCGCGCTCATCGATAGGTCCCCAAGTATGTAGCGATGGAAGGGTTTACCGCCACGGTGGGAGACTGCAAGTCGCCGGAAGGCTATGAGCGCGAGATGGACGAGGTCTGGACCCAGCATGGCAAGGTTCGCGCGCGGGAAGCCGAGGGCGTGCTGGAGCTGTCAGTCGATGGGCTGACCACCCAGGGCAAGTATTACAAGCCTTTGATCTATGAGTTCTTCCGAAAAGCTTGGCGCGGCTCACGTCCGGCTTGGGGTGATCACGCGGTGGATATCGTGATGGAGTATGTCGGCGAGCCACCATGGTTGGACCTCGACAATCTGGCCAAGGCGATCCTGGATGCGATCAAGGGCTATGCGTTTCATGATGACGCGCAGGTCTCGCGGCTGTTGGTAGAGCGCCTGCGAGGCGAGCGCGAGCAGATCAGGGTGCGCGTTCGCCGCCTGGGTCCGAAATGAACCGACCGCGCTCCCGGGGGAGCGCGGTCGGTCGTTGACGCGAACCGAGGGGGGAACTCGGCTCAGCGATACTGTTGTAACCGCGTGGTCCGTAGTCCGGCCAGACCGTGCCGCTCAATCGAGCGCTGCCAGGAGACGAACTCGTCTTGAGTCAACGAGTAGCGTTCCAGCGCCTCTTCAAGCGATATGAGACCGCCGCGAACAGCTGCGACCACTTCAGCTTTGCGTCGGATGACCCATCGCCCTGTGTTCGGGGGCGGCAGATCGTTGCGCGTTAGCGGCGCACCCGTCGGGCCGATCACATAGGTTTCGCCGCGGCTATTCGTACGCGTCTGTTGTTGCTGCAACATGGGCTTTCTAGCGCCTCACCATCACTGATTGATGAGAAACATACCCGACGGCTCCTAACAGCCACTGAATCGCCGTAGTAAATATAAATCTAAACACGAAATCCCCCGTGTTTCATTTCAATACACTCGAGAATATGGTTCGCATAAACAAATTGCTAACCATGATTATTAACGTTTAATGTTGATAAGTTCCTCAAGCATCTGATCTGCCGTCGTGATTATCTTCGACGAAGCCGAGTAAGCTTTCTGTGTCTGGATCAGACCGGTGAATTCCGACGACAGATCGACGGTGGAGGCTTCCAGGCTTGACGGCGAGATCTTTCCGGCACCGCCGGACCCGGCTTCCTTGACCGTCAGGACGCCGGCATTGATCGAGGCGCGGTAGGCGTTGCCGCTAATCGGGCTGAGGCCATCGGAGTTCGGGAAAGTTGCGACCCCGATCTTGGACACCTTACGGATCTGGCTGTTGTCGTAGATCGCCGAAACGACACCTTCTTCATCGACTTCGATGGCCACGATGCTGCCCACGCCGGCGCCATTGGTCGAGATCGAGTTGACCGTCGAGCCCTGGGCGTACTGGGTGATTTTCTTGAGATCCAGGTTGATCGTCTGGGCGGCGACGCCAAGGCTATCGGCCCACTTGGGTGCCGCGCCGCCGGAGGCGTTGAGCGTCAGAACCGCCGGATTGCCGGCGCCGCCGAAGAGTGTGGTGCCAGCCAGGTTGATCGTGCCGTCATTGTTGAACTTCACGTCGCCTTTGGCCACCTGTCCCGGGCGCCCGCCAACGGTGAGGTCGGTCACCGGTAGGGAATAGATTTCAGCGTGCCAGGAGTTAGGGTTTGCCGCGTCGTCCTTGAGGAATGCCATCGCCAGCTTACGGGCACCGCCGAGGGAGTCGACGACATTCAGTTCGATAACGAAGTCGGGCTTGGTGCCGGTCGCTGCACCAGCGGCATAGTCCGCCATCGAGGCGTTGGTCGTGTTGCTGTAGGCCGCCTCGCTGGCGGAGACGACGCCGACGGCGTTCAAATTGGCGCTGACCCCCACCTCAGACGTCGGCGCGACTGCGGAGCCGAGGTTCTTGACGTTGATGGGGCTGAGTGAATTCAGGTCCGATGGGTTGATGTTGAATGTGCCATCCGCCTGGATCGGCCAGCCTTGAAGGTAGAAACCGGAATCGTTCTTTAAGAAGCCGTCTGAGTCGACGCTGAAGGCACCCTGACGGGTGAAGTTGCGCGCATCCTGTGGTCCGAGCCCTGCGCCCTTACTTGCCACTACGAAGAAGCCGTCGCCGGAGATCGCCAAGTCTGTCGACGAGCCGGAGGCCTGAATTAGGCCCTGCTGGCTGACAAACTGGCGGTTTATCGCCTGGACGCCGCCGGCCGAATACTTGCCCTTCACAGCCTGCGACGTGACGACGTTGGCGAAGCTGACCTGGTTGCGCTTGTAGGCAACCGTGTTGACGTTGGCGATGTTGTCCGAGATGGCCGCCAGGGCCGATGAGTTGGCGACCAAGCCGGAAACGCCGGCGAGCAGTGCTGAATTGATGGACATGACTGAGTTCCGTTCTCCTTGAGCGGGTTCCGCGTGCTGCGTGGGATCGACCGTCAGGTCGCCGCTGGAGACGACGTTTTGTCGCCCGAGGTGTCAGTTGAACCGAGGACCGTACCGACCACTTTGGGAAGGGCGGGCGGCGGCGGTTGGCGGATGGTCACGAGCTTCTCCCAGGGAACCTGGGCGCCGTTGATCGTCAGGACTGTCGAGCCGTTGGCTTGCTCGACACCTGTAACAAGGCCGTCGGTGAAGACCTTGGAGGGCACGGCCGAGCCGGTGCTGTCCTTTGCTGTCACGCGGAGACTGTAGGTACCTTCCGCCAGGTCCGTTCCACCAGAGCTCTTGCCGTTCCAGACAAATTGATGCTCGCCAGCCTTGTTATCAGTCGGCGCGGCGGATGAGACGATGCGACCCTTCGAGTCCAGAATTTCAAGCTTCACATCACTTGCTGCGCGGTCGAGTTTGTAGGACCAAGTGGCCTTGTGGTCCTTAAGTGCGGCAACATCGGCTTCGGCCCGCACATCCTTGCCGATCAAGCTGACCGCGGTGGCGACGCCGGAGGTGGTGTTTGAAACCAGCTTCTTCAGTAGGTCGTTGGTGGCCAGTTGTTGCTCGACGCCGGTCATCTGGACCAATTGCTGCGTGAACTGATTGGAATCGAGCGGTGACAGCGGATCCTGGTTCTTCAGCTGCGTGGTGAGCAAGGACAGGAAGGTGTCGAAATTTTCCGCCAGCCGCGTACGACCGAGGGTGGTCGTGTCGGTAATTTTTGCCGCTGGGGCTGTTGAGGTGACGTTGCCGACGGCCATGATCAGATCCTAAGGTCCAGGCCGAGGTTCAGCCCTCGGCGCAGGCGCAAAGCGCCCTGTGTTGCTGCGTCCGCCGCGCCGGTTGCCGTATCAAGGGCCGAGCGGAACGCTTGACTCCGAAGGCCGTCGCGACCTGAAGCGTCCTGATCTTGCCAG
Organism: Alphaproteobacteria bacterium; assembly: GCA_043743295.1. Taxonomy (GTDB): domain Bacteria; phylum Pseudomonadota; class Alphaproteobacteria; order Caulobacterales; family Caulobacteraceae; genus Phenylobacterium. Next base: position 6,745 of record JAYTWT010000502.1, read on the forward strand.
GCCTGACCCTGTCGCTGGCCCCGGTCGCCTGCGACATCAAACGACAGCCCGCCGGCCAAGTTGAACCCGGCCTGCTCGAGGGCGCGCTGTAGTTCGTTGGCTCGGCTCTTCAGTTCAGCCGCCGCTCCGGGATTGTCGAACGTCATGGCGGCGGTCAGGCCCCCGTTCGCCCCAATCTCAATCCGAACCCCGACCTTACCCAGGCCGGCTGGATCCAGCTCGACGTCGAAGTGGGTCGATTGGCCTTCCAACTTCTTGAGAATCTGCGCGGCGAGGTTCGCAACGGTCTCAGGAGCGCCGCGCACCGCGTGCGAGGCGGCGGGCTGCGGCGTTGTGGCGAGGGCGCTGTTGCGGCCCTCCGCCGTGGCGAGGCCATCCGGGTTGTCGGCCTGTTGCCGAATCTCGCCCGCGCCAGGGTCGTCCGCCTCGATTGCGGCTGACTGCGACTTCGGTGGAGCATCCGCCGCCTTGATGAGCGTGGGCTCAGCCGGAGCATCGGCACGGATGGAATCCACAGGCTTCGCGGCGTCGGCGGCGCGGGCTCGCTCCGTTCGGGAAGGGCGTTGGAGGGGCGCCGCGGCGGGCTCCGTTCGTGCCAATAGCGGGGCGGCAAGGATTGCTGCCGCGGCCGTGGTGGAAGGAGTCTCTACGGTCGCGTCCGCCGAGGGGGGAGGAAGTGCTGTAGAGTCGGCGGCACCAGCTGACGTCTCCAATGCGGCGGCCGACGCACCAATGCTCTGCGTCGGCGCGTTGGCAGCGATCGGCGGGGCCTGGGGGCGAATGGCCTTGAGCGTGTCAGGTGCCGAGTTAAGCGGCTGTGTCGGCGGCGCGATGGGGCCATCCGCCGCCACATCGACCCCAACGTCCGGCTCGGCGACCAGGCTGATGGATGACGTGCTCGCGGCGTTGCCCAGGGTCGGCGAGGTCGTGGTCACCGGTGACTTCACAGCCGCAGGAAGTCCGGCTGCCGCAAGAACGCTGGCCAGGAGGGCGGCAGTCGCGTCGTTGAGAGGCGGCGGCTCGGCAGCGATAGCTGGGCTGAGCAGGTCGTCCGCCAAATCTGCGGCGGGGTCTGCTGTGCCGTCTGAGGTGTCGCTGGCCTTCGTGGTGCCCTTAACGGCTTCGCCGCCGTTCGCCGGGAAGAGCGTCGCAATCAAGGCTTCGAAGCCTGTGACTGCGCTCTCGCCGCCGACACTGGCGAGGCCCGCTGCTGCCGGCTGGGCGGCGGCAGGATTGAGGACGGTGTTGAGCGCGGCGGCGTTCATGAGGGCTTGAGGCTCGAATGGGTTCAGAGGAAGGCGCGTCCTGCACCGGTCTCGTTCGGTTGAGTCCCAGCAACCTCCGCGCCAGTTTCTGAAACAATTGAATTAAAACGATAAAATGACGATAGCGATCCGCTTGGCTTGTCATGCGGGGGCGGAAATTGCCGAGCGAAATCGGTCGCGGTGGGGCGTTCCCTGCCGCGTTGCAGTTCGTCCTGCGGGCGTGCAGCGACGAACTGGCGCCGGTCTTGCGCCACATTCTTCAGAACCCATGCGGTCCGCAAAGGGACCATATTGAAAATGTTGATGAAATTGCGATCCCCGACCTGCACCGAAGGATCCGCCTCGGCAGATTCCGCCGGGTTGTACGTCAGCCTTTGCCGGGCGGAGGCTTAACAGATGTCTCTTGGAGTCTCGCTGAAGACGGCGGCGACGGGCCTGCAAGCGGCTCAAGCCTCGCTACGCACGATCTCGGACAATATCGCCAACGTCAACACACCCGGATACGTCCGCAAGGCGGTTATTCAGTCCCAGCAGGTGGTCGACGGCGTCGGCATGGGCGTCAAGATCGACGGTGTCAAACGCGTCACTGACCAATATCTGCAGTCCGCTTCGCTGACGGCGGCGTCGGACACCAAGCGCTGGTCGGCGGTGTCTCAATACCTCGACAACGTCCAAAGCCTGTTCGGCGACCCGTCGGCGGAAGGGGCATTCTTCAACCGCCTGGACAAGATTTTCGGGGCCTTCGCAACGGCGGCTGACGATCCTTCATCGACCCTACTGCGCAGCCAGGCTTTGGCGGGCGTCCAAGATTTTTTGGCCGAAGCGGATCGGATCAACACACAGATTGTGTCGCTGGGCACCACCCTGGAAACCCAGATCAGCGCGGGCGTCGAGCGGGCCAATGGTCTGCTGGAAGAGATCAGCAAGCTGAATGTCGATATCGGTCGGGCTTCGGTGCTGGGTGCCGACTCATCGGGCTCCCAGAACATCCAGAGCCAACTGCTTGATGAACTCGCGACCCTGACAAACGTGCGCGTGGCCAATCGGCCAGGTGGCGGCGTGGACGTGCGCTCGCTGGAGGGCGTGCTCCTGGCCGGCGACAAGGCGGCCAAGCTGACCTACGTCGCCGAGGTTTCGACGCCGGGCTACATCACCGCTCAACCTGCCGGCAGCACCAACCAGCAGCCGATCCAACTCTCCAGCGGCCAACTGCGCGGCCTGATGGACCTGCGCGATGAGGAACTCCCAAAGCTCTATGACCAGCTCGGCGAGTTCACCAGCCGTGCGGTGGACCAACTCAACGCCGCACACAATGCGGCTGCGGCCTTCCCGCCGCCAGCATCGCTGACGGGCCGGAACACCGGCTTGGATCTGCCGAGTGCGGTTTCCGGCTTCACCGGAACCTCGACCATTGCCGTTGTGAATCCTGCAGGCGCATTGCAGCGGACGGTGGCCATCGATTTCACGGGCGGCACGATATCCGTCAACGGCGGTGCGGGCGCCGCCTTCACGCCAGCGAGCTTCCTGGCCGACCTGAACACTGCGCTGGGTGCCTCTGGAAGCGCCAGCTTCACGGGCGGTGCCTTGACCCTCAACGCCGCGGGCGGCCAGGGCTTGGCGATCGACGAGGGCACATCCCAGAAGACAGGCCGAGGGTTCTCGCACTTCTTCGGCCTGAACGACCTGATCAAGGCCTCGGGCTTCACGAATTACGCCACCGGATTGCAGGCTGGCAGCAATCACGGGTTCACGCCGGGCGATCAGATCGTGTTGCGCCTCTCCACCCCAGACGGGCGTCCCGAGCGCGATGTGCCGATCACCGTTCCAGCCGGCCCGTTAGTAAGCGACCTGCTCAATACCCTGAATAACAATGCCTCAGGCGTGGGCCTCTACGGCAGCTTCAGCCTGGACGCGAATGGGGTGTTGAAGTTTGCTGGTAGTCCGCCTTCCAACGCCGAACTCTCTATTGTCAGCGACGATACCGAGCGCGGCCTGGGTGGCCCATCGATCAGTCAGCTGTTCGGCCTCGGCAATCAGGAACGCTCGCTCCGCGCGGGTCGCTTCCAGGTTTCTGCCGCCTTGCTGGCCGACCCGACCAAAGTCGCCATCGGCAAGGCCGATGTTGGCGGGGCGCTTGGATCGATTGTGGTTCGACCCGGCGATGGGCGTGGCGCGCGGGGCCTGGCGACGATCGGTGATAAGCCGGTTCTGTTCCAGGCCGCCGGATCCTTGGGGCAGGTCACCCTGAGCCTCTCACGCTATGCGGCCGAATTTGGTGGCGCCATCGGACGGGGCGCGGCCTCCGCCGAGACCCGTAAGGCCAGCGCCGACGCAGTCGCCACGGAAGCCAACAACCGTCGCCAAGCCGTAGAGGGCGTCAATCTGGACGAAGAGCTGATCAACCTGACCACCTATCAACAGGCCTACAATGCCTCGGCGCGGATGATTCAGGCCACCAAGGAATTGCTCGACGTCCTTCTGGGCATCATCTGAGGAGCGCATCATGGTCTCTCGCGTCACCACATCAGGCAACTACGCCGCCGTCCTTGCCAACCTTCTGTCCGCCCAGCAACGCCAGCGCACGGCGGGGGACACGGTCGCCACTCAGAAGAACGGCCAGAACCTGAAGGACTATGCCAAGTCCTCCGAACTGATCACCTCGATGCGCACGGTCCAGGATCGGGTCGGTATATTTCGCGATCAGCAGGGTCTGTTAGCCGACAAGCTGGCGACCCAGGACGCGGCACTGGTGCGAGTCGCCGACGCGGCACAGTCGATCCGCGAGACCATGGCCGAAGCGATCGCGACCGGACGGGTCGATACCCTTGTCGAGGAGATCGAGTCCCAACTCAGCAATGCGGTGGATGCGCTGAACGCCAAATATGGGGGTAAGTATCTGTTCGCCGGCGGACAGGTGGACACCCAGCCGGTGACCGCAACCAAGCTCGTGGACCTGACCGCGCCGCCGGCGATCATCGCCAATTTCTTCAAGAACGATGACTTCCAGGTCCAGGCCAAGCTGGACGAGTCGACCACCATCAATACCGGCTTCCTGGCTTCTGACATCGCCACGGGCCTGCTGACGGCGCTCCAGACCTTTCAGTCGTTCCAACAGGGCGGCAGCGGCCCCTTCACCGGTACCTTGACCGACGCACAGAAGACGTTCCTGGAAGGCCAACTGGCCGGACTGGACACCATCCGCCAGGATGTCACCCTGAAGGTGGCGCGTAACGGCACCAACCAGAAGCGCATCGATACGGTCGGCTCCAATCTGGAGATCCGACACAATGCCCTTACAGGGATGCTTGGCGATATCACCGATGCGGACCTCGCTCTGGCCAGCGCCAATCTGCAACAGGCTCAACAGTCGCTGCAGTCGGCGGCCTATGTGTTTCAGTCGCTGCAGCAGTCGTCGCTGATCAACATCCTGAAGTAGCCTCGAATTTTCGGGTGAGAGCCGCTACATAGGGCCGCATGAATGCCCCGCTCCTGATCCCTGAGCGCCTGAGCGACGGCCTGAT
>JAYTWT010000503.1:0-4406 GCA_043743295.1 Alphaproteobacteria bacterium
AATTTCTGCACCAGATCCTTGAGCATCCGATGCTCTTCGGCAACTTCGAAGTCCACGTCGCTTCCCCCGTCGTCTTTTGCGCTTTATGGCCCCATCATAACGACAGACGACGGCCTGGGGAGATATCACGTGAGGGAAGCCAAAAAGCTGGCCGAAAAAGCCACCGGCCCGCTCGCCGGAATCCGCATCCTGGATATGACCAGCGTGGTCAACGGGGCCTATGGCGTTCAAATCCTGGCTGACCAGGGCGCGGACGTCATCAAGGTCGAGGATCCGGGCTCAGGTCGGGGCGATGGCGGCGACATCATGCGCTGGGCCGGGCACCTGCCGGAGGGGGCTCCGCGCGGCATGGGGCCGATTTTCCTGACCATCAACCGCAACAAACGCTCCATCGTGCTCGACATGAAGACGCCGGCGGGCCAGCGGGCCCTGACGCGGTTGATCAAGAGCTGCGACGTCGTGGCCAGCTCGATCCGCTATGAGGGCATGAAGCGCCTGGGGCTGAGCTATGAAGAGGTCGCCGCGATCAAGCCGGATGTCGTCTTCGTCCACGCGGCCGGCTATGGCGCGACGGGCCCTTACGCGGGCGAGCCTGCCTATGACGACCTGATCCAGTCGGCCTCGGGCCTGTCGGACATCCTTCCCAGGACCGATGGAAACCCGATCCCGCGCATCATCCCGACCCTGATCGCCGACAAGGTCTCGGGCTTGTTCTTCTCCCAGGCCGTGACGGCAGCCCTGCTGCACAAGGCGCGCACTGGTCAGGGCCAGTTGGTCGAGGTGCCGATGTTTGAGTGCGTCACCAGCTTCCTGCTGGTCGAGCACCTCTATGACCACACGTTTGATCCGCCGACCGGCCAGTGGGGCTATCAGCGGGTGATCAACCCCAACCGCAAGCCTTTCAAGACCAAGGACGGCTACATCGGCCTCTTGCCCTATACCGACAAACAATGGGACCTGTTCTTCGACGCCGCGGGCGTGGGTGAGGCCGTCAAGTCCGATCCCCGATTTGCCGACTACGCCACCCGCGCCAAGAACACCCACGAGCTCTACGGCATCATCGAACAGGCCGCGGCCAGCAAGACCACCCAGGAGTGGCTGGATATCCTCAAGCCCCTGTCGATCCCGGTGGTGAAGACCAATACGCTGGACGATCTGGACCGCGATCCGCATCTGGAAGCCGTGGAATTCTTCCAGACCTATGACCATCCGGAGATGGGCCGTTATCGCCAGATCAAGCCGCCGGTGACCTTCCACGGCTCGCCCAGTAACATCCGCCGCCACCCCCCCAAATTGGGCGAACACACCGCCGAGATCCTGGCTGAGGTGGGCGGGGACGGGGAATGAGCGCCGATGCGGGTGACGGTCAGCGGTACGTCAGGGTCGGGTAAGACCACCTTCGCCGGAGCCTTGGCAGCGGCACTGGGCGCACGTCACATCCAGCTGGACGCCATAAACTGGCAAGCCAATTGGTATGACCTGCATCAAAACGATCCTGAGGAATTCCGCCGCCGTGTGACCCTTGCCATTGCCGACGACGCCTGGACCGCGTGCGGCAACTATTCGAAGGTCCGCCCCCTGGTGCTGGCGCGGGCCACACACGCCGTCTGGCTCGACTATCCGAAGCGGGTGGTGATGGCCCGCGTGCTGCGGCGCTCATTCCATCGCGCCTGGTCCGGCGATGAGCTCTGGCCCGGGACCGGCAACACCGAGACCCTTGTCCGCTGGCTGGACAAGGAACACCCCATCCGATGGGCCTGGGACACCTTTGACCAGCGTCGCCGCCGCATCGACCTCGAGATGGCCGACCCGGCGCTAGCCCACCTTCAGAAGCACCGCCTGACCGACCCCCGCGAAGCCGAGCCGCTGATCGCCGAACTGGCGGCAGAAAGCTCCTAAACCGGCGCGAAGACCGGCACGGGGGGGCCGCCTTCGGTGGGTTGGAACTTGACCTTTACCTTCATGCCGATCGCAAGACCGTCCGGCGCGACGTCGACGAGGTTGGTCATCACCGCCGGGCCTTCGTTCAGGGTCACATAGCCGATGGCGTAGGGACCGGTCGGTGAGCGGTACATTACCGAGTAGGTGTAGATCACCCCTTCGCCCGGGCTCTCCTCCCAGACCGTATCGTCTGAGTGGCATATGGGGCAGGTGGTGCGCGGATACCAGTGGGCCTGGCCGCAGGCGTTGCAGCGCTTGATCAGGAAGCGGCCTTCGGCGGCAGCGTCCCAGAAGGGCTTGGTTTCCAGATTGACGGCGGGGGCCGGGATCGGCCGGGTCATGATCTCGGACATGTCTTAGGCCTCCCGTTCCAGAATTGCGGTCGCGGCGGCGTGGCGCACGCCCAGCGAGCCGCCGGTGCCGTGGGCGATCACCAGGTCGCAGTTCGGCACCTGGACCTTGGGGTGAGCTTCACCCCGCGCTTGACGCACCGCTTCAATGATCTTGGTGATCCCGCCGCGATTGGTGGGGTGATTGTTGCAGAGCCCGCCGCCGTCCGTGTTGAACGGCAGCTTGCCGACACCCGAGATCAGGCCACCATCGGCCACGAACTTGCCGCCGTCGCCCTTCGCGCAGAACCCTAGGTCCTCGATCTGCATCAGGACCGTGATCGTGAAGCTGTCGTAGATCGAGGCGTATTTGATGTCGGCAGGCGTCACCCCGGCCTCGGCGAAGGCCGCCGGTCCCGACCAGACCGCGCCCGAGTGGGTCAGGTCCAGGCTATGGCCGCCTAGCGGCATCTTCGGTGCCTCCGCGGCGCCCAGTAACCGCACGCGCGGCCGGTTCAGCGACTTGGCTACCTCGGGCGAAGTGACGATCACCGCGCCGCCGCCGTCGGTCACCACGCAGCAGTCCAACAGGTGCAGCGGGTCGGCGATCATCCGCGAGTTCACCACCTCCTCCACCGTCACCACGTTCTTGAGGAACGCGTGTTCGTTCCACTGGGCATGATGGCTGGCGGCCACCTTGATCCAGGCCAGTTGCTCGGAGGTGGTGCCGTACTCATGCATGTGGCGCATGGCGCACATGCCGTAGGTGTTGTGGGTCGAGCCGCCGTAGATGCTCTCGAACCCCTGCTCCGGCGCGCCGTCGGTGAGGCCCACGGGTGGACGCCCGCCGCCCCCTGCGCCCGGGCGATTGCCGCCGTTGCGCGGTCGGCCCGCCAGGGTGATCAGCGCCACGCTACACTTGCCCGCCGCAATCGCCTGGGCCGCATGGTTCAGGTGGACGATGTACGACGAGCCGCCGGTCTCGGTGGTGTCCATGTGGCGGACGTTCTTCAGCCCCATATAGTCGACCATCGACATCGCCCCGAAGCCGGGCGCGTCGCCAGCACAGAAGTAGCCGTCGACATCGTCATGGGTCAGCCCCGCGTCGGCCAGAGCCCCGGCGGCGCTTTCGGCGTGTAGCTGAGCCGTGGTCTTGTCCGGCGCATCGCGGGTGGGGTGCTCGTACACCCCCATCACATAGGCCTTGCCTTTGATGCTCATCGTGCGTTCCCCTCGTTGTTGATGCCGTCGTTAGCTTGCAAACCCCCCCGCTGTCATCCCGGTTTTGGCGATAGCCAAAGACCGGGACCCCCCGCGCCATTCCATGGTGATTGGCCACGGCGTCGCTGCCGTGCCCAGCTTGCAGACGCTCAGTCGGGGGTCCCGGTCTTCGCCTTCGGCGAAACCGGGATGACACCCGCCGTCGCGATCCGTGCATCTCTCAGCGCGGTGCGGCGCACCTTGCCCGCATCGTCGCGGACCGGCTCGTCCACGAATTCGTAGGCGCGGGGTTGTTTGTAGGTCACCAGGCGCGTGGTGAGGTGTGCTCTCAGGTCCTCGGCCGTGACCACACCCTGCACATTGACGATGGCGACGATCCGGCTGCCCAGGTCGTCATCGGGCAGGCCGATCACCGCGCAGGACTGCACCGCCGGATGTTCCTCCAGCGCCGCCTCGATCTCCGCCGGATAGACGTTGGAGCCGCCCACCAGGATCATGTCGGTCCGCCGGTCGGCGAGATAGAGATAGCCCTCGTCATCGAACGACCCCAGGTCGCCCAGGCTCTCCCAGCCGTCCGCCGTAGTCTTGGCCTCAGCCCCCCGGTACTGATAGGTTTCCGGTGTGCCGGGGGTGCGGCGCATGTAGATTTCGCCCACCTGGCCGGGCGGCAGGACCGCGCCGTCGTCACCTAAGATCTTCATCTCGCCGATCACCACCTTGCCAACTGAGCCCCGGTGGGTCAGCCATTCGGAACCGGTGATGATGGTCACCGCCTGCTGCTCGGTACCGCCATACAGTTCCATCACCTCGCCGCCTGCGAACCAGTGGATGAACGCCTCCTTCAGCCACGGCGGGCAGGGGGCGGCCATGTGCCAGAGGGTTTTGACGCAGGTCAGGTCGTAACCGTCCCGCACC
>JAYTWT010000504.1:0-1800 GCA_043743295.1 Alphaproteobacteria bacterium
TTTCACCCTGGAGCCAGCAATAACCGGGCCGGAATTAACCGTTGAATACGCTGGCGAGAATTCGTTCGAGCCAGCGGGCGTCGACCGCGTCGAAGGCGGCCGGCTGGTCGGAGTCCACGTCGAACACGGCGATCAGGGCGCCGGTCGCGTCGAACACCGGTACGACCACCTCGCTTTGCGATCGGCTGTCGCAGGCGATGTGGCCCGCAAAGGCGTGCACATCAGGGACGAGCTGGGTCTCACCCGTAGCCGCCGCCGCGCCGCACACGCCCCGCCCGAAGGCGATCCGCAGACAGCCGAGCGTGCCCTGGTATGGCCCGACCACCAGCTCGCCGGGCCTGTCCGGATCGACCACATAGAAGCCGGTCCAGAAGTAGTGATCAAAGCTGGCCGCCAGCATCGAGGCCACCGTGGCCATGCGCGCGGTGCGGTTCGGCTCGCCATCGAGCACCGAGGCGATCTCCGCGGCCACCTCGGCGTAACGGGCCTCGCGGTCGGCGGACAGGGTCAGGTCGTTGAAGGCTTCGGCCATGGCGCTACCTACTCCCTTCCCCCTCGATGGGGGAAGGGCCGGGGATGGAGGTGTGGCTGTGGTGGTGCGTCCTTCGAGACGCGATCCTGAGGGATCGCTCCTCGGGATGACGTAGAGGGTTGGGCTTCAAATCTGGTCGTCATGGTGAGGAGCGAGCCTCGGGCGACCCCGGACTTGATCCGGGGCTCGAACCACGCAAACCCCAAACGACAAGGCGCGCCTCGCCCTGATGTCTTGACGGTCAGTGTTGCTCCGGCGGGGGACACGCACTGACGTGCATGTCCCCCTAACGCCTACATCCGCTCAATAATGATCGCCGGGGCCATGCCGCCGGCGGCGCACATGGTGATCAAGCCGTAGCGTTTGCCCTGACGTTCCAGCTCATCGACCATGGTGCCGATCAGGATCGAGCCGGTGGCGCCGATCGGGTGACCGAGCGCCATGGCGCCGCCGTTGACGTTGACCTTGGTGCGGTCGAGCTTCAGGTCGCGGATGAACTTCTCGGCCACGACCGAGAAGGCCTCGTTGATTTCCCACAGATCGATGTCGTCGACGGTCAGGCCGGCCTTGGCGAGCACCTTGCGGGCGGCGGGCACCGGGGCGTTGAGCATCAGGGTGGGGCTGTCACCCATGTTGGCCATGGCCACCACGCGGGCGCGTGGCGTCATGCCGTTGGCCTTGGCGTAGGCGGGCGAGGTCAGCAGCAGGGCCGCCGAACCGTCCACGACGCCCGAGCTGTTGCCGGCGTGGTGGAAGAACTTCATGTCGAGGTCCGGATAGACCGCGGTGATCAGCTTGCGGAACGTGGTGCCGTTGGCGTCCAGCGGCACGTCGGCCAGGGCCTCGAACGAGGGCTTGAGGGCCGCCAGGCCTTCAGCGGTGGTCTGCGGACGGGGGAACTCCTCGTGGTCGAGGGCCAGGGTCCCGTCCTCCTTGTAGATGGGCACCAGGCTCTTGGCGAAGCGGTTCTCGGCGATGGCCACGGCGGCGCGCTGCTGGCTGACCAGGGCCAGGGCGTCGAGGGCTTCACGGCTGATGCCTTCCAGGGTGGCGATGGAGTCGGCGCAGATGCCCTGGTGCGACTGGGGATGCTTGGCGCGCAGGCGCAGGTTGCCCTGGTCCATGGTCACCGGGCCGTCTTCCGGCGATCGGCGGTTGGGCATGGACATCATCTCGCAGCCACCGGCGACGACCATGTCGGACATGCCAGCCATGATGGTCGAAGCGGCGAAGTTCACCGTGGTGATGCCCGAGCCGCAGAAGCGGTC
>JAYTWT010000505.1:0-4512 GCA_043743295.1 Alphaproteobacteria bacterium
GTTGGTGGTCAGGCTCTGGTCCGCCTGCGACGGCGTTCTCGCCCTGATCGAGCCCGGCACGCCCGCCGGTTACGCCCGGATCCTTGCCGCCCGCGACACTCTGATCGACACCGGCGCCCACATCCTGGCCCCCTGCGTTCACGCGGGGACTTGCCCGCTCACGGCGCCGGACTGGTGCCACTTTTCCATCCGCCTGGCCCGCAACCGGGACCACATACACGTCAAGGGTGCCGACGCCCCTTACGAAGACGAGAAGTTCGCCTACCTGATCGCGGGCAGACCCCACATCGCCACGGAGCCGCCTGGTGCCCGCGTCCTGGCGCGCCCTCGGGTCGGAAAGCCAGGGGTCGACCTGAAGCTCTGCACTGCAGACGGCCTGGAAACCTGCTTCGTCCCGCGCCGCAACAAGCCTGCCTACGCCAAAGCGCGGCGACTAGACTGGGGCGATCCTCTCTGAGGTCAGCTCGCCGTTCGCGCCGGGAACGACACCACCGTCGCTGCGTCCGCTGCGATCCTCTGACGACCGCGTTCTTCGACCTTGCGGATTTCCTGCTGAAGAAACGGCGCCATGAAGTCGATGAAGGCCCGCACGCGCGGCGTGTCCTTCAAGTCGCGTCGAGTGACAATCCAAGAGGACGCCCGCGCCTCTTCGATGGGGCCGGAGCAGCGGACCAGATCGTGATCGACATCGCCGATGGTGCTGGGCAACGCCGCAATGCCCAGGCCCGCCTTGGCCGCGTAGACCATGCTGGCCATGGAGTTCGACCGGGTTACCGGCACCTTGCCCCCCGCGTGCCGCATCATCCACGACGACCCGGCCGATTCGCCCATCTCCGAGGTCATGTCGATCAGATCATGATCCGCCAAATCGGTGGTCGAGGCGGGCACCCCGCGCCGCGCCGCGTAGTCGCGGCTGCAATAGAGCGCCATGTCATGGTCGCAGATCTTGCGGGCCACCAGGTCTGAGGCCGTCAGGGTCTGGGTGGTCCGAATGGCCAGGTCGGCCTCGCCGCTGGCCAGATCGAGCGAACGGTCGGTGATCACCAGATCCACCTGAACATCCGGATGCAGCTGGTGGAAAGCGCCCAGGGCGGGGATCACCATAGTATGGGCGACCAGTTCGTTGGTGGTCAGGCGTAAGGCCCCCGAAACGCCCCGCATCTGGCTGGCCGCGCGGTTGGCAAAACGGATTGCCGCCTGCTCGACGGTCTCGGCCTCAGGGATCAGGCTCTCGCCAGCCTCGGTCAACCGACTACCGGTCTGGCCGCGCTCGAACAGCTTGAAGCCTAGATCCTGCTCCAGGCTCTCGATCCGCCGCGCGACGGTGGTCTGATTGACGCCCAGTGCCTTCGCCGCCGCCAGCGTCGAGCCACCCCGCGCCACAGCCAGAAAAGCCTTCAGATCGTTCCAGTCGAACATCACCCCCTATGTTGGGCGTGTCAGGCTCTTACGCAAGCGGGCTGCCACATGACAAACTCATAATCCTGCCGCGAATCCGCAGGATGCTATGAGGGCCTCATCAAGCGCCCATCTGGAATGCCCCATGCCCCCGTTGCTTCGCGTTGCCGCACTGGCCTCCATCCTCATGGTTGGCGCTCACGCCTCTGCGAACGCGGCCGAGGTTCCGCCAATCGCCTTCACCTCGCGCACTCTGGCCAACGGTTTGAAGGTCTACACCTCGCTAGACAAGGCGACGCCGAATGTCACGGTTCAGGTCTGGTATGGCGTGGGCTCCAAGGACGACCCTGAGGGCCGTTCGGGCTTTGCGCACCTCTTCGAACACCTGATGTTCAAGGCAACCCAGAACCTTCCCGCCGAAAGCTTCGACCGACTTACCGAGGATGTCGGCGGGTTCAACAACGCCTCCGCCGCCGACGACTACACAGAATATCTGCAGGTGATCCCCGCCAACCATCTCGAACGCCTGCTGTGGGCCGAGGCCGAGCGGATGAACAATCTGGTGGTCGATGAGGCCAGCTTCAAATCCGAGCGGGACGTGGTCAAGGAGGAGTTTCGCCAGAACTATCTGGCCTCGCCCTACGGTCGGCTGTTTGGACTTTATCTGACCCAAGCCAGTTACTCGACGCACCCATACAGGCGCCCTGGTATTGGCTCGATTGAAGATTTGGACGCTGCGGGCGTGGATGATGTCCGTGCCTTTCATCGCACCTACTACCGACCCGACAACGCAAGCCTGATCGTGGTCGGCAATTTCGACGAGGCCAAACTCAACGCCTGGATCGACCGCGATTTCGGCATCCTGAAGAATCCGTCCCAACCCGTGCCAAGGGTCACCGCTAAGGAGCCGCTGCGCATCCGGCCCGGCATCTTTGAGGGCTATGGCCCGAATGTGCCACTGCCCGCTGTGATCCTCAGCTGGCAAGGCCCTGCGGCGCACCACCCCGACGCGCCCGCGCTCAAGGTCCTGGATGCCGTGCTCTCGGGCGGCAAATCATCGCGGCTCTACAAGAGCCTCGTCTATCGCCAACAGATCGCCGTTGAGGCCTATTCCAATGCCGACCTGCCCAGAGATCCGGGACTGTTCATGGTCGGCGCGATCCTGGCCAGCGGACATACGATTGCAGAGGGCGAAGCCGCGCTGTCGGTTGAGGTGAAGCGCCTGCGCGACGCGCCGCCCACAGCGGCAGAATTGTCGGAAGCCAAAAACGAGCTTTTGGCCACTGCGCTGCGCGAACGCGAGACCATCGACGGCCGCGCCAGCGCCATCGGCTATGCGCTCAGCGTCGACGGCGATCCCAATGCCGTGAACACCGAGTTGGTGGCGCTACAGCGCGTAACGGCGGCCGATGTTCAGCGGGTCGCCCGCAAGTACCTGACTGACACCGGTCGGATGAGCATCCGCTACCGCGCCGAGCGCGAGCGTCCGCCAGGCAAGACCGCCGCACCGACGACCTCGCCGCCACGGCAGTCCGTCGCCTACGACGGACCGGTGTATGCGCTTGCGCCCGAGGCTGAGCGCCGGGGGCCGCCGCCTGTCGGCGAGCCGGTCCAGGCCGTCCTGCCCAAACCAGCTGAAAGGACCCTCGCCAATGGCCTGCGCGTGATCGTCGCCCGGTCGTCCGACCTGCCGCTGGTCACCGCTGACCTGACCGTCAAGGTTGGGGCGTGGGCCGACCCACAAGGCCTTGGCGGTGCGGCTTCGATGATGGCAGGGATGCTGACCGAAGGTACCAAGATCCGATCAGCTCAAGTCATCGCCAGCCAGACCGAGGCGCTGGGCGCGTCGCTCAGCTCCGGTGGCGGACGGGACTCCGCGTCGGTGACGCTGACGATAATGCGCGACAAGCTGGCGGCGGGGCTGGCGATCATGAGTGATGTCAGTCGCAACCCTGCCTTCGCCGCCGATGAACTGGCCCGCCAACGCGAACAGGCGCTGGATGGCATGAAGGTCGCCTATCAACAGCCAAGCCAACTTGCCAGTTTGGCCACAGCGCCCGTCATCTTTGCCGGCACCGCGCTCGGGCATCCGGTACAAGGCACCCCCGCCACAATCGCGAAGCTAACACCGGCCACGCTGACTGTCCTGCACCGAACTTGGTTCCGACCCGACAATGCCATCCTCGTCTTGACCGGTGACATCTCTGCCGAGGCCGGTTTCGCGTTAGCCGAACAGGCGTTCGGAAGTTGGACCAAGCCGACCGCGCCATTACCCTTACCTCCGAGGATCACACCGGCCCCCAGGATACGTGCGGTGGTCGTCGATATCCCTGGAGCCGGCCAGGCCTCAGTGAACGTCGCGGCGCTCGGCGTTGCGCGCGCCGATCCGGACTACATCGTAGGGCAAGTGGCGACCACCGTCCTGGGCGGCGGCTACTCGGCGCGGCTGAACCAAGAGATCCGCATCAAGCGCGGCCTTTCCTATGGTGCCTTCGCTGGACTGTCCGCGGCCCGAACCACCGGCGCCTTCCGTGCCAACGCCGAAACCAAGAACGAGTCCGCTGCTGAGGTCTTGGATCTGATCAAGACCGAGCTCAGCGGGTTGCATTCTGCCCCGGTCAGTGTCGACGAACTGAAGGCCCGCAAGTCGATCCTATTGGGTAGCTATGGCCGCGAACTGGCCACCTCTGCCGGACTGGCGGATGTTCTAGGCGATGCTTCGCTCTATGGCCTGCCTACCGACGAACTGGGCCTCTACGTCGCCAAGGTTGAAGCCGTGACGCCTGCCCAGGTCCAAGCCTTTGCGGAAAAGCGCCTGAAGCCGGACGCCGTCAGCGTGGTCATCGTCGGTGACGCCAGGGTGTTCGCCGACGCCTTGAAGGCCAGGCTCCCAAACATGGAGGTGATTGCCTTGGATCAGCTGGATTTGGACAGTGCAATCCTGCGACAAGGTGCGAGGTAGGCGCTCAACGCCCGCCTGTTGTCCACCGTGTCAGGTCGCGTTCGCGGGCCATTAGGGCCAGACCCGAGGCGATGGATTCCAACTCGGCGCCTGTCTCGATCCGCGCCGGATCGAACCGCCGGTGGAAGATCGCCCGCACCGCCGGCACGAGT
>JAYTWT010000506.1:0-16845 GCA_043743295.1 Alphaproteobacteria bacterium
CGCGCTTTTTCCGCCTCGGAGAGTTCGCGCTCGACGGGTGCCAGCTTTTTGCCGTCGAGCAGCATACGAGGCTCGCCACCCGCCACATCGGCGACCCACAGGTCGGTGATCCTGAGATCATCCGCGCGGGTTTTGATGTAGGTCACGGACTTGCCATCCGGCGACAATTTCACGCCGCGCGCGCGCGGCCCGGAGATGTCGGGACTCTCAAAAATCCGTTGTGGCGGGAGGGTTTCAGTCATGGCGGGGCCGGCGGCAAGGAAGGCCGCGAGCGCGGCGGCGGCGAGTTTCATGGTGCC
Organism: Alphaproteobacteria bacterium; assembly: GCA_043743295.1. GTDB lineage: Bacteria > Pseudomonadota > Alphaproteobacteria > Caulobacterales > Caulobacteraceae > Phenylobacterium. The sequence goes on from JAYTWT010000506.1 coordinate 300, forward strand.
CGTTCAACAGGGTTGAAACCGGCTTGGCAATGGCGGCTCGCACTGCGAGCATCTTGAATCCATACGCGTGCCGTGCGAGGTCCCCGCCATGAGCGAAGAGACCCTCCCGGCCCTGCCCGACCGCCTCAGCGTCGACCCCAACAGTCCTTACTATGACGAGGCTGTCCTGCAACGGAACGTGGGCGTGCGTTTCAAAGGCCAGGATAAGACCAACGTCGAGGAATACTGCGTCAGCGAGAGTTGGGTGCGGCTATCTGTAGGTAACACCAAGGACCGCCACGGCAACGCTTTGACGATGAAGTTCCAGGGGCCAGTAGAGCCCTACTTCCGCGAAGGGTAAGCGTTTGGCTCGCGGCTGCGCCATAGCCGCCAGACGTCCTGCGCGCTCAGGGCGGCAATGACCGACAAATGGGCCGCCAACGTGGCGACCGCCAGTCCGGCCAAGAGGAGGCCAATGGGTGAGGCGGGACCGACTGTAAGCAAGACGACGTTGCCGACGATGAGGGCTTTGTTGGTCACGAACGGGATCCGCGCGACCAGTAGGCTGACGGCCAGAATATTCACCCAGGCGTCAGGATCGACATCAGGCAGCGCAAGGTGCCAGGTTGTGATCGTCAGTATACCGAGGGCTGCTAGGCGGAGCGCGTGGACAGTTGCGGCGTAGACGAGGTCGCTGCGACCGAGGGAAAAGACCCGCTTGGCGAAGGCCAGGACTGTCAGGGATATCACCATCACCGCGATGCCCGGCCAAAGCAGTGGCCGGAGCAGGGAAATGAGGTCCAAGTTGCTGGGTCGCGTGGCCGCCACGATCAGCATCACCAGGGTCAGACCTGAGCCCATGAGCGCGGAAAGGATGTTGACGTCCTTGATGGCATCCAGGGGGGCTTCGGCAAGGCCCGGCCGCCGCCGCGCCCATAAGTAGAGGTAGAACTCGCCGCTGTAGTCGAGCACGACTTCATTGATGGCGGTCTTTCGGAAGAGGGTTGGGAGACCGGCCATGGGAAACCGCCAAACCCTGCGGTAGATCAGGAAGTCCGCGAGCGGCTGCAGCACGTAGAGCAGTGCGACGCTTGAGTAGGCGGCCGGGGGCAGGCTGGCGAGTAAGGCCAGGACCGCCGACGAGGTGTGTCCCAACTGCACGAAAATGGCCGCGAGCAAGCCTGTGGACACCAAGCCGCCCAGCACGAACGACCAACGCGGTGGCGTCAGGCGCGGCGCTGGGTTATCGGCCGAACTTGGCACCTAACTGGCCTCAGTCGGCAGGCCTCGGGTGTGAGCAAGTTGCTCGTAGTGAGCAAAGAGGTCGGCATAGTGATCGTCGTCCGTCCGGACAGCAGCGGCGACGCGCAACGAAGACGCCCTTAGGGTTGATGGATCGCGCGCGAACATCCTTTGGATAGCCGTCGCAAACGAGGCGGTCTCCGCCGCGCGATAGGTCTCTGAGACAGCTGGGTCCGCCATTTGGGCGCTACCGCCCCAATTCGGCGCAATGAGGGGCAGCCCGGACGCGAGGGCCTCGCTCGTCACCAATCCAAAAGTCTCAGACTCGCAGCCGTGGACCAAGGCGTCGCCGCTAGCCATCAGTGTGGCCAAGGGCAGCCGTTCACGGATGGCGCCCTTCAAGTGGACGAAAGCTTTGCCTTGAGCCGCCCGCTCGACACGAGCCCGGTCCATCCCGTCGCCGACGATGACCAACCCCAAAGCAAGACTCTGGCGAGCCGCCGTAACGGCGTCGATGACCATCGGCCAACGCTTCTGAGGATGAAACCTTCCAACACCCAGAAGCAGTTTAGCGGTTTGCGGTAGCTCGCAGGCCGCAAGCAGTTGCGCCCGCAGTCTTTCGTCCCGCAGTGTTGGCGAAAAAGCGCTACGATCAACGCCGAGGTCGATGCTTCTCACCGGCCCCACGCCATTGCGCTCTAGCCGCGCAGACAGCCAGGCACCTGCGACAACCGTGTCGAAGCGCCCAGCCAGCCGACGCAGATACGCCCAATAGCCGGAGAAAAGCCGGTCGATCTGGTCACGGTCGGCGACGCCCGCAAACCAGCGCTGGGGATAGACGGCGACGGGCTCGGCGTGAACGAACATGGCGCGTGGTGTCTGTGATTTCCAATTGGCCGCGATCCAAGCGCCACGCCACGGGGAGGAAGCCTCGACCAGATCTGGCTTCAACGCGTCAAGTCGCGCATGGACGGGCGCTGCGTTCCAGAACATCCGATAGTTGGCATCGAAGGGTAGGCCCGGCGCACGAACACCCACGACACCGCCTGCCGAACGCGGCTCAAAGCTGTCGGTTGCCGTGGGCGCGATCACGAATAGCTCATGGCCTGCAGCCCGTGCCGCGTCGAACTTGCGGTCAATATAGGTTCGCACGCCGCCGCCCGTCGGTGAGTAAAACTCGGCAATTTCTACAATGCGCATGGGGTTTTCCGGACCACCAACATCGACAGCGAAGGCTACGGCCCGCTTTGTGACGGGGGTGTCTGGCCCCTCGCTGGGGTCGCGTCAACCACCCTCGAAACTGAGACCCTCAAGGCCAAGGCCAAAACGATTGTCACACAAATCAGTGAGGTGGGCGATCGGTGGCGGCGTCAACTCAATGCGCCGGGGTAGCAAAATACAGTGGACGATCGATGGATATGAACTTGCCGTGCGAACCCGTTGACATGCGACGCCCGCTGCGGCTCGCGCTGTTTTCAGGGAACTACAACTACACGCTGGATGGGGCGAACAAGTCGCTTAATCGGCTGGTCAGCCACCTCCATCTCACGCTCGGTGCCGATGTGCGGGTCTACTCTCCCACAACAGACAGCCCCGCGTTTGCGCCGGCGGGAGAGTTGATCTCGGTGCCGTCCTTCGCCATCCCGACGCGACCGGACTATCGGATAGCCCTGGGGATTACCCCGAACGTCCGCCGGGACCTCAAGGCGTTCAAGCCGGACATCATCCACCTCTCGGCTCCCGATTTGCTGGGCTCGGCGGCTCTTAAACTGGCGCGCAGTCTTGACGTGCCCATCGTGGCCAGCGTGCACACGCTGTTCGACACCTATCTGGACTACTATGCGTTGGGGTGGCTTAGCGGGTTTGTCCGTAATCGGCTGTGGGCGTTCTACCGGGGTTGCGACTATGTAATGGCCCCGACCAATGCGATCGCCGACGAGCTGAGGATCAAAGCCTTGCCGGCTCGGGTTCGCATCTGGGCGCGCGGGGTCGATCCGGACCTCTTCAACCCGCAACGGCGAAGCGCGGCGTGGCGGGCCCAACAAGGTCTGGGGGCGGACCTGCCGGTCGTCGTCTTCATGGGTCGGATCGTGATGGAGAAGGGATTGGCCGTCTTCGCCGACGCGGTTCGTCGCCTTGAGCAACAATACGGCCCTACCCAAGTCCTGGTGATCGGCGACGGCCCAGCCCGTGCGGCGTTCGAGGACATGCTGCCCAACGCCCGCTTCACGGGCTTCCTTACCGGCGAGGCGCTTGCGACCGCGCTTGCAAGTGGCGACATTTTCTTCAATCCCAGCAGCACGGAGACCTTCGGCAATGTGAACCTTGAGGCGATGGCCTCGGGATTGGCCATGGTGTGCAGCGATGCTCCGAATACCCGCGCCCTGTTGCGGGACGGCGAGAGCGCGATCCTTTGCCCGCCGACCGACGCCCAGCGTTTTTGCGAGGCGATCACATCCCTCATTCGCGATCCAGCGTTGCTTGCGCAAATGCAGAACGCGGCGTTCGAGCGCAGTGTCGACTATCGGTGGCCCGAGATTTTGGATGCCGTCGTGGAAGTCTACCGAGAAGCTCTGGCCTCGCGGCCCTCGGAGGGCGGTCCGGGCTTCGCTGGTTTGCCCGAGGCCATCAACATGACGGCAACGCCTCCGATCCGCGATATCGGCATGGGCCGCCCGGTGATGCCGGTCCTATGACGCTGTATGCTTTCGTCAGGTTCGTCCCCCGCCCTGCGCGCAGGCGATGAGGGCGCGCGGGCTCGTAGCTGGTTTTGACCGTGTGCGGGGACCGCCTTCCGGCAGAGTCCCGCTATCTAGGCCTCTGCGATTTGGCCGCCTCGACCAGTATCTCGTAGCGCGCGCTTTGCCACCGATGACTGCCGTACTGACGGCGACGACGATTGCGTTCCTTTGCGAGCGGCTGCTGCGATCTTTTGACCTGCTGTCGCGCAGCAGCAGGGGCGGACAGTTCTTGGTCGAACTGGCCCTGAATCTGACACCCCATTACGTCGGTCTGACGCTACCGATCGGGTTCTTTGTCAGTCTGTTCGTCGTCATCAATCGCTTGAATGCCGACGCTGAGGTCGACGCCATGTTGGCCAGCGGCGTATCGCTTAGCCGGATCGCTGCACCCTTCGTCGGTCTCGGCGTCCTGTTGATGGTGTTCAGCTTGGCGCTGTACGGATTTGTCCAACCTTACACGCGTTATGGCTACAGGGTGGTGTTGCACGCAGCCGAGAACGCCGGCTGGAACGGCGAGGTAATGCCCCAGGCCGTGTATTCGCCGAGCCCCAGTTTGTTCCTGACCGCCGACAGCGCTGACCCGACCGGGCGGACACTCGGCCGGATCTTGATCCGTAGGCTCGGGCCCGGCGGTCGCGAGGATGTGTTGACCGCGCAGTCCGCAAACGTTCGCCGTAACCACGATGAGAAAAGCGTCACGCTAGAGCTCCAGAATGGCCAACAGCTTAGTACCTCGTTGAAAGGGAACTCCCAGTTGTTGAGCTTTCGCCTGCTGACTGTTCGTCTACCGCTGGTCCCCGCCGCTAGGCTCATGAGGGCGCGTGGCGGCCAGGAGACCGAATTGACTCTCGTTGAACTTGCCAAGCAAGGCTACCAACGCGATCCCCCGGTCCTGCCCCGCCAGGTCCTTCTTGCGGAGCTCTACTCGCGGCTAGCCAAGGCATTTGCCCTGCCGCTTATGCCGTTGATTGCGGTCCCATTCGGGCTTACGGCCAAGCGCGCCGGGACGACGCCAGCAATGCTGGTGGCGGGCCTGATCTTATTTACCTTTCAGACATCGCTGCTGCTCACTCAAGGCATGGTATCCGCCGGTGGCGTCTCCGCGGCGCTCGCCCAAGGCGTTCCGACGTTGATTTTTGCCGCGATATGCCTGGGTACGTTCCTCAGCAGCCGAGAACGACCTGGCGAGAATCCGGTTAATTGGCTGGCGGAGACTGTCGCTGACGTAATCACCTCACTGCGCGGTCGGAAAATCTGAGATGCGGATGGTGGACTGGCGCCTGGCGCGCTGTGATGATCGAACTGTCGTGCGCGTGCTGATGGCGGCATTGGCCATAGGCGCTGCGGTGAGCGTGGAGGCCGCCGAACTGCCGGGCAGTGAGAGTCCGTTGCGCGGCATATGGCGCAATCCGACCAATACGGCTCATGTAGAAATACGGCCCTGCGGCGAGGCGGACTGCGGCTATGTAGTCTGGGCGACCCCAAAAGCTCAGGCCGATGCGCGACGCGGCGGCACGGACAACTTGATCGGCTTAAGGCTGTTGAAGAACCTGAAGCCGGACAGCAGCGGCGTTTGGCGCGGCAAAGTCTTCGTCCCGGATTTGAACGCGACCTTCGGCGGTTCTGCGGTTGTAAGAGGTTCCGACGCCCTGCGCGTTCAGGGGTGCGTTTTCGCCAATGTCTTGTGCCGATCCCAGACGTGGACGCGTGTGCCGGCGGGCGGATGATTCTGGAGTGGTCGCTGGCCTTCAGTCCTTATTGTCGTCGCGGGCCAAGGGCTCGATCCTCAGCCGCGTCAGTCGCGCGCCTTTGCGGGCTTCGACATGGAAACGATGGTTGTGGAAGGTGTAGGTCTGGCCGACGTCGGGGATGGCCTCGGCTTCGTGGATCAATAGACCCGCGATCGTGACGGCCTCATCGTCGGGTAAGTTCCAGTCCATCGCGCGGTTGAGGTCACGGATAGTGACCGAGCCCTGCACCAGCACCGAGCCGCCCGGCCCCGGTTTCACGCCCTTGGCGACCACGTCGTGCTCGTCTTCGATCTCGCCAACGATCTCCTCAAGGATGTCCTCCAGGGTCAGAAGGCCCTGGATCGCACCATACTCATCGACCACCAGAGCGAAGTGGTTTTGAGCCTTCAGGAAGGCGGCGAGCTGATCCTTGAGCGAAGTGGTCTCAGGCACGAACCAAGGCTCGCTCAGCAGGGCCGGGATGTTGAGCTCGTCAATACGACCATCATTGGCGGCCAAGGCCCCCAGAAGATCCTTGACGTGCAGGACACCGACAATGTTCTCAGGGTCATCGCGATAAAGGGGCAATCGTGTGTGCTGGCTCTGCAATGCATCGTTCAGGATTGCCCGGGGGGGCTGGCCGCCGTCCACCGTGATTATCGAGCGGCGATGGATCATCACCTCGGAGACGTCCATCTCGGCCAGGTCCAGCACGCCGCCCAGCATGTAACGATCGCGGCTCTCCACCAGGCCCTCGGAGTGGTGGTATTCGACCGCACCCCGGATTTCCTCGTGGGCCGCCAGCACATCGGTCTCCATGCCGAGGCGGATGCCGAATGGACGCAAGGTCTGGCGCACCACCCATTGGGCACCGTTGGCGATGGGGCCGAAAATGCGGACGGTCCAATAGGTGGGGATCGATAGCGTCCGAGCCACGTCGTCGGGGTGGGCGATGGCAAGAGTCTTCGGCAGGATCTCGGCGAAGATTACCACCAGCACGGTCATGACGACCGTCGCCAGCAGAGCACCAAGCGGGCCGGGAAACGCCACCGACAGCACGCTGGTGGTCAGGGCTGAGGCGCCTATGTTGATAACGTTGTTGGCCAGCAGGATGGCCCCAATCATCATTTCCTGATTGGACAGCAGCCGGTTGATGCGGCGGGCGGCGGGATCGCCGTCGCGTTCCAGCTGATGCATGCGACCGCGGCTGGCGGCGGTCATCGAGGTCTCGGCGGCCGATAGCAGGGCCGAAAAGGTCAGCAGGACCAACAGGGTCGGCGCCAGGCCGGCGAGCAAGGCCAGGATCATCGGACGGCCCCTTCGGTGACGAGGAAGTCGCAAACAGCCGACGCATCCACATCCTTGGCTACAAAGGCCTCGCCCAATGTCCGGGCGAGAATGAAGGTCAGGCGACCACCCTCGGCTTTCTTGTCCTGCGCCATGTGGTCCACCAATCGGGCGGCGTCGAAAGGATGGCCGGTCAATTCGCCGAGACAGGTCGGCAGGCCGGACGCGGCGATGGCCCGGGTCGCGCGCTGGGCGTCCTGGCCAGGGATGAGGCCCTGAGAGGCGGAGAACCGGAAGGCCAGCGCCATGCCGACACCTACAGCCTCGCCGTGCAGCAAGGCCTCGCCATAGCCGGTCTCGGCCTCCAGCGCATGGCCGAAGGTGTGGCCGAGGTTCAGCAGCGCACGGCGGCCCTGTTCGCGTTCGTCCTCGGCGACGATCTCGGCCTTCATCTCGATAGAGCGAGCTACCGCGTGGGCGAGGGCTGACGGTTCACGCGCCAACACGGCGGCCCCATTGACCTCCAGCCATTCGAAGAAGCCGAGGTCGCCCAGCAGGCCGTATTTGATGATTTCGGCGTAGCCGGCGCGCATCTCTCGATCAGGCAGCGTGTTCAGCACGCCTAGGTCGGCCAGCACCAGGCGCGGCTGGTGAAAGGCACCGACCAGGTTTTTGCCGCGCGGCGTGTCTATGGCGGTCTTGCCGCCTACGGAACTGTCGACTTGGGCGAGGAGCGTGGTCGGAATTTGAATGAAGTCGATACCGCGTTTGTAGATCGCCGCGGCGAACCCGGCCAGATCGCCGACGACGCCACCGCCGAACGCGGTGATCAGGTCACCTCGGTCCAGTGACAGGGACAGAAGTTGGTCGCTGACATCCTCGAGGCCGGCAAAACTCTTGGTCTGCTCACCCGGCGGCATGAGGATCGGGAGCGCCTCGATCCCGGCCTTGGTCAAGGATGCGGTCAAACGGGCACCGTGCAGGGCCCAGACGGTCTCGTCGCTGATCACGGCGGTCCGGCCACGCGATTGGAACGGGGCGATCAGGCGACCAGCCACATCCAGCACGTCATCGCCGACCAGGACGTCGTAGGCGCGCCCAGCGAGGCGTACAGGCAGGGTACGGGTCATGGGGCCGCCTCGCTTAGATGCGCTGAAAGCGCCCGGATGACTTCGGCGACCGTAACGTGGTGGGCGGCGTCGGCGGTTTCGACGGTGATGTCGGCCTGGGCATAGGTGGCGTAGCGGGCCTCGGCCTGGGCCCGCAGTACCTCCAACGGCTCCTTGCCAGCCAGCAGGGGGCGAGTGTCCTTGCGGCCGATCCGGCGTGCCAGCACCTCAAGGTCTGCCTTAAGCCAGACCGAGATGGCCCGCGCGGCAATCAGAGTGCGGGTCTCTTCGTTCATGAAGGCCCCGCCGCCGGTGGCCAGGATGTGGGGCGGACCCTCCAGCAATCGTGCGATGACCCGGCGCTCTCCATCGCGGAAGGCGGGCTCGCCCAGGTCAGCAAAAATCTCGGGGATCGTGCGGCCCGCCGCAGTCTCGACCTCGCTGTCGGCGTCGCGGAAGGGCAGGCTTAGGGCGCTGGCCAGACGTCGGCCCACGCTCGACTTGCCGACCCCCATGAGGCCAACCAGCGCGATGGTCTTGTGACGAAGCGGTTCGTAGCGATCCATAAACGAAGCACGCTTTACACGACACGGAGGCCTCGCGCCAACGGCGAGGCCAAGAGTAGGGTCTAAGCATGTCGCGCCTCGCCCTTCTAATCAGCCTTTTGGTGATGGCCGCAGGGCCTGCCCTAGCCCAAGTGCAAGTGACCCAACTGGCTGCGCCCGACGCTTTTTCGACGCCGGGCCGCGAAACCGGACTGCCCAGTGACCTGTGGCGCGGTACCCCGGTCGAGACGGCGCGCGCGGTCCTGCCACTGGTGGCGACCCGACCTCTATCGCCCGCTGCGGCGGCGTTGGCGCGCGGTATTCTAGCGACGGGCGCGGCAGGCCCGGAGGGGTCTGCAGGTGACGCCGGGCTTGTCGGCGCAAGGGCGAATGGTCTGATCGCGCTTGGCGACGTGGCCGCCGCAGCGAGGATCCTGGAGCGTGCCCCGGGCCTGGATCGCAATGCCGACCTCGCGCGCGCCGCAGCCGAGACAGCGCTGTTGAAGGGCGATCCCGTGCGGGCCTGCGCGGTGGCGACGGCGCTCTCCTCAGGACGAGGTGAGATCTATTGGCTACGGCTACGGGCGTTTTGCCAGCTTGAAGCCGGACAGACCGCGCAGGCGCAACTGACCTTTGATTTGGCCCAGACACAGGTGCGAGACGCGATCTATGGGCGGCTGATGGCGGCGCGGTTGACCGGCACGGTGCCGGGTGTCGGCTCGCTGCGGAACGGTCTTGACCTCGCCTTGTCCAAGTCGTTGGGCCTGAACCTAGCGACGATCAAGCCTGCCCCCGCTGTAGCGGCGGCAGCCAGCGGAATCGCGCCTTCCGCGCCGATCTTCGACCTGACTCTGATCGATGCGAGCGTAGGCGGACTGGCAAGCGCGCTGCGTGATGGCGTACCGCCAGAGGCAGCGGTCTCCGCCGTGGTCGCCACAGCCGCCGAGGCAGACCTCAAAACCCGGGTACGGTTGCAGAGCGCGGCGCTGTTGATTGCAGCTCTGGCGGTGGATCTGCCCGGTCTTGACCGGGCCCGGATCGCAGGGTTCACGGTTGCGGAGGGCCGTGCACCCGCGGGCCGTAATCTGGCGATGGACGCTGCCAGCGATGCGCGGCGCGGCGGGGAAGTGGCGCTATTGGCCTTGGCGACCTCGGTGGAGGCAGGCAGCGGCGGTCCCGCGTTGGGCGACCGGGTCCGAATTGTGCACGCCCTGGCCAAGGCGGGCCTTGCCGAGGACGCGCGGCGGTTCGCCCTTGAGGGACTGGCGGGCCTGAAATGAGCGATGTCCAACCTGCCGGACATGGCTGGGCCGAGGCGTTCCTGGAGATGATGTCCGTGGAGCGCGCGGCGGCCCGCAATACGCTGATCGCCTATGCCCGTGACCTGGCAGACGCTGAGGCGTTTCTGACGCGCGGCGGTGGGCGTGGGCTGGCGGCGGCCGAAGCGCCACAGGTCGAAGCCTATTTCGCAGAGCTTGCGGCGCGGGGTCTGTCGGCGGCGACAGCATCTCGGCGGCGCGCAGCGGTTCGGCAATTTTATCGGTTTGTGGTGGGTGAGGGCTGGCGGGCGGATGATCCCTCACGCCGGGTCGAGGCGCCGAAGCGGGGTCGCCCGCTACCCAAAGTGCTGAGCCGCGAGGAGATGGACCAGCTGATCGCCGCCGCCACAGCGCGGGGTGGTGCTCAGGGGCTAAGGTTCGGCTGTATGGTTGAGCTGGCCTATGCTTCGGGCCTGCGGATCTCGGAGCTCACCGCACTGCCGCTGGCCACAATGGCGCGCGACCCGGCCTATCTGATCGTCAGGGGCAAGGGCGGAAAGGAGCGATTGGTGCCATTAAACGACGCCGCACGAACGGCCGTGAGAGCCTATCTGGAGATTCGCGACGCGTTTCTGCAGCGCGGTGACAAGGCCAATCCGTGGCTGTTTCCCTCGCGCGGCAAGGCCGGCCGCCTGACGCCGCGCCGGTTCGGCCAAGTGCTGGACGAAGCGGCCGCCGGGGCAGGCATTGATCCTGCGCGGGTCAGCCCGCACGTGTTGCGCCATGCCTTTGCCACCCACCTGCTGGAGGGCGGGGCGGACCTGCGCGTGGTGCAAAAGCTATTGGGTCATGCCGATATCTCCACGACCCAGATCTATACGCATGTCGCGTCCGACCGGCTGGCCGAGGTGGTCCGCACACGTCATCCCCTGGCCCGAAAAAGCTAGGCGTTTGCGGCGCTTGTGAGAGTGGACCCAAGGCTTTAGTTTCCGCCGCTTGTACCGGGCGAAAGCCTGCATCGGACGGACCCCGGAATGGCTGCGCACTACCTGGAGTTTGAGCGGCCGATCGCCGATCTGGAAACCAAGATCGAGGAGTTGTCGAAACTCTCCGAGACGGCCGGACCTGGCGCATTTGACGATGAGGTCGAGGGGCTCAGAGCCCGCGCCCAGGACCTGCGCCGCGAGGCCTACGCCAACCTCGACGCCTGGCAAAAAACCCAGGTCGCGCGCCATCCGGAACGCCCGCACTTCATCGACTATGTCGCCAGCCTGATCGAGGAATTTCAGGAGCTGCGCGGCGACCGCAAGTTTGCCGACGATCCAGCGATCATGGGTGGGCTGGGCCGTTTCAGAGGCCGCGCCGTGGTGGTTATGGGCAACGAAAAGGGCCGCGACACGGTCAGCCGGGTGAAGCACAACTTCGGCTATGCGCGCCCGGAGGCCTATCGCAAGACCGTGCGGCTGATGGAATTGGCTGAACGGTTCCACTTGCCGGTGATCAGCTTTGTCGACACCACGGCGGCCTATCCCGGCCTCGCGTCGGAGGAGCGGGGGGTCGCCGAGGCCATCGCGCGGTCGACGGAGAAGGCGCTGTTGCTGGGTGTGCCGATGGTGGCGGTGATCACCGGCGAGGGCGGATCGGGTGGGGCGATCGCCACGGCCTGCGGCAGCCGGGTGCTGATCCTGGAGCACGCGGTCTATTCGGTGATCCCGCCCGAAGGAGCCAACTCGATCCTCTGGCGCGGCTCGCGCACGGCGGGCGAGGCGGCGCGGGCGCTGAAGATCACCGCGCAGGACTTGCTACGGATGAAGATCGTCGATCGTATCATCCCCGAACCCCCAGGCGGTGCCCACTCCGACCCGGAAGCGGCGATGCGAGCCGTGGGCGATGCGGTGGAAGAGGAGCTGGACGGACTAGACGGCCTGTCGTCGGAGACCCTCAAGGCGAACAGGGCCGAGCGGTTCTATGCCATTGGTCGTAGCGGCCTGACGTAAGCGACCGCCTGATTTTCAGCGGTACAAAACAACAGAGCCGCCGGGTCGCCCCGGCGGCTCTTTCGTTTGGTGGGTGTCGGTAACTTAGAAGTTCATGTTCGCGCCGACGAAGAAGAATCGGCCCTTGTTGTCATACTGCGACGAGCCCGTGCCCGTACCCGTGAAGACTTCCGGCAGGAAGGGCGGGTTCTTGTCGAACACATTGATTACGCCAGCCCGGAACGAAACCGTGTCGTTCATCTTGTAGGTCACGCGAGCGTCGTGGCGGAAATAGTCGCCGGTCTTGTAGGGATCGAGGACGCCCGCCTGCTGCACCTGGCTGAGGATCATCGAGCCAATGTAGAGTGTGCTCCAGCTGACGGCGACCTTATCGTACGACCAGCGCACCGAAGCGTTGCCCTTCCATTCCGGTGTGGCGTTGGTGATCGTGTTCGCGAACTGAACGTAGGCTTGCTTGGGCAGCCCCTGGCTGGCGAACTGATACATCCAGGTGGCGTCAACCCGCATCGCGATGGAGCCGTAGTCCTTACCCAAGACGTCTTCGGTCTGGAAGCCGTAGGATACGGCGTAGTCGTAACCCTCGACCTTGGTGGACGCGACGTTCTGATTGGTCAGCGTCACCTCGACAACACCGCCCGGCAATGCGCCGCCGTTGGTTCCCGTCGGATCGCGCCGGATCTGAGCGCAGAACGGGTTGGCCGTGACGGCACGACTGGCGTCATCGTAGCAGAGCGCGCCCAGGAGCGTGTTGATCGGAATGGTGCCGATTGCGCCGGTCAGGTTGTACTTAAAGTAGTCGACCGAGATCAGCAGGTTGGGCACCCAGCGCGGCTTGATAACCACCCCGTACTGGTAGGTATGTGCCTTTTCCGGATCGAGGCCTGGGTTGCCGCCTTGGAGAAGGGCCAGAGACGAGCGGCCCGTGCCGAAGTTCGAGACGAACGTCAGCGGGTTGTAGTTTGGGACCACTGCGGCGCAGGTAACCCGGCGAGCCGCCTGTTGGGCCGCATTGGCCCCCCGGAAGACGTCTTTGTCGCAAGGGTCAATGGCGGCTGTGGTGAAGTTACGCCCTTGGGGTGAGAACAGCTCGACGATGTTCGGCGCCCGTACGGCTGTAGACTCGGTCGCCCGGAATGTAAGGTCCTTCACCGGCGACCATGTCAGGTTGATCCTATACTGGCTCGTCCCATTGATGGTCGAATAATCCGAGGCGCGCCCGGCGACTTCCAGCGTCAACTCGCGAGCGAGCAATACGTCCTTCAGGATCGGCACGCGGACTTCGCCGTAAACGTCTTTGACGTTGTACTGACCGCCACGAGTACCGATCGAGTTGATGAACAGGACGCCGGACGCACCTAGGGCATCCTGGACGAACAGGCTTTCTTCCTTGCGATACTCACCGCCGAAGGCGATGCCGACGGGCCCAGCCGGCAGATCGAACAGGTTTGCAGTGAAGTTCAGGCCAGCGACCGTCTGTTTGACCGTCTGGTCGGTGGCGGACAGCGCGTTGGTGTAAAGGATAGCTTCACGGCTGGGGCCGTTGATGACATCGAAGGGCACACAGCCTGCAGCGCGCGCCGTGAGGTCACGGCAGACTGCGGCTCCATTCACCAGGATTGCATCGGCAGCCTGCTGAACGCGCAAGAGGTTCGGTTGGTTGTAGGAGGTGGTGGTGCCGTCTAGGCGCGAATATTGGGCGTAACCGTCAACGTTCACATCTCGGCCAAAGGTTTCGAATTTACCTTTGAAGCCGCCCGCCACACGCACTTGTTCCCGAGCGGCCTTGACGTCGCGCCCGCCAAATTCCGTATAGAATTTTCCGACTTGAATTGACGTTGCATTGGTCAAAGTAAGACCAGCACCCCGGGTCGCGAAGGGGACCGGCGTGGCTACGCCATTGACCAAGGTCGTTGCCGGAGCCGTGATCACGGCACGCAGCGCAGCGGCGGCTGCGCCGGGGCCATTCAGGAACGCGTTATCGCCACGGATCGTCAGAGGCAGCGTGCCGCCGCCGGCTGACGCAGAGAACGCAGGCTGGAAAATGCCGTAGCCATTAGCCCTGACATAGCTGGCGTCGATGAAGGCGCTCCAGTCATCTGTGAACTTGTAGTCGAGATAGGTACGCAAGACGGCGCGATCACTTTTGCCCTGCAGCGCATTCAGCGTGCCGCCGTAGAAAAGTGACTGATCCTGGCAGACGGGCTGGACCGTGGTGGTCGAACACTCCGGTGACAAGCGAATGATGCTGGCACCGTTGTCGCGAACGTCACGGGTAACCGCGAGCGCGCCCAAGATGGCATCCGTGCTGAGCACATTGCCGCCCCGGATCTGGAACGTTGCGTAAGGCGAGGTGCTGGTGCGCGTGCCGGGTAAGGTGGTCTGCGGGGTCACCCGCGTATCGCGGCGAATGCCCGGGATAAAGTCGCTCCGGTCTTTCTGCATGATCAGGTCTTGCTTGGCGTATTCGCCGCCGACCAGAACGTTCAGCTTCTCATCCAGGAACTTCTTGCCCCAGTTGAATCCAGATCGGAATTCTTCGCCGTCACCGCGCTCGCTGATGCCACCCTGCACATCGACCTCAAGGCCGTCTTGTTGCTTCTTCATGACGAAATTGACGACGCCCGAAATGGCTTCTGAGCCGTAGACCGCCGAAGAGCCGCCAGCGATGGTTTCGATGCGTTCCACCATCAGCGAGGGAATAGTGTTCAGGTCGACGGCCGGTGATGAGGCGTCGGAGAAGGGCAGGCGACGGCCGTCCATCAGGACCAGAGTGCGCGTGGGGCCGAGGCCGCGAATATCGGCGCGGGTCTGGCCGGCCAGGAACAGTGTGCCGGAAGAGTTCTGGCTGTTGGTCGCCGGATTGATGTTCGGCTGCTCCAGCAGGATTTCGCCGATGGACGTGCTACCCGATTCGCGAATTGACTCGGCTGAGATCACCGACAGTGGCTGGGGCGAGGAGAAGGTATCGCGTGGTATACGCGATCCGGTTACCACGATCTCGCTAACATCCACAGCTTCGGAGGCACCCGTCTGGGCCACGGCGAAGGTGGGGAGGGCGAGGACACTGGCCGAGGCGGCGGACGCGAGAAGGACGCTACGGAGCATGATGTTCATCGGGACTCTCGTTGGGGAACAGTCCGAAAATCGGTGTCCCTAGGTTGGCTGGCATCGGACCGAACTCTGGTAAGCACGAGGAGGTCCGCAACGCGATGGCGGTATTTGTCATGGCGCTGACATCGGATCAACGAAAAGCCGCCACAATTGACCCCGGATCGGCGCCGAAACCATGATTTTTGGCCGGTGTGCGGTCTCAGCGCAACACAATCTGGTCGTGTAAGGCCGCAGCCGTGCCCGCAACGGACCTGGTCGGGTTTGCCCGATCAGGCGATCTGCGCCAGCGCCTCGCTGAGCTCTTCCACCGCCGCCTCGGTGGTCGCCCACGAACACATGAAACGGACTGAGCCATCGAGGAACCGATAGACGAACCAGCCTGAGGCCTGCAGCGCCGCCAGTCGCGCATCGTCCATCTCGACAAACACGGCGTTGGCCTGGGTCGGGTGGGTGACCCGGAACGGTGAGCGCGCGGCCAGCTTACGGGCCATGGCGTTGGCGTGGGCGGCGTGACGCACGAAAGCACCGTCCTCCAGCATGCCGATGAACGGCGCGGCGAAGTAGCGACCCTTGGAGGGCAGTTGGCCCGCCTGCTTCAGTCGCGCATCGAGCCGGCGGGCCAAGGCGCGGTCGAAGATCACCACGGCTTCGGTCGGCGGCATGCCGGACTTGGTGCCGCCCACCACCAGGATGTCGACGCCCAAGGTCTTGATGGTGGTCAGGTCGAAGCCTGCGGCGGCCGCATTGGCCAGTCTGGCGCCGTCCAAATGTACTCCGAAGCCGTTGGCTTTTACCGGGGCGGTCAGCGCGCGGAGTTCCTCGGTGGAATAGAGCGTACCGTACTCGGTAGAGTTGGTCAGCGACAGGGCGGAGACCGACTGGCGGTGCGGGGTATCAGGCGCGGTCAACGGCGATATCAAACGGGCTGGGTCGATCTTACCCGACAAACCGGCAAGCGGGATCAGCCCCAAGCCCTGACCGAAAAACCCAGGCGCGCCAGCCTCGTCGGTGCAAACATGGGCGTGTTCGTGGGCCAGGACACTCTCAAACGGTCGACAGAGGGCGGCCAATGCAATCGCGTTCGCCGCTGTGCCGGAGGCCACGAACCGCACCTCGGCGTCGGCGTCCAGCATCGCCCTGATCAGATCAGCGGCGCGCGCGCTGGTGCCGTCACTCCCATAGCCAGCGGCGAACCCGGTGTTGGCGGCGATCAGCGCTGTCATGGCCTCTGGCGTTGCAGGCGCGGTGTTGTCAGAGGCGAAGTCGTAGCGGGGCATCGGTGTGGCTTCCGTCGTCGTATTCAGCATCGGCGTTCAAGACCGACCCGCTCTCCCCCTCCGTAAGGGGAGCGGGACCGCCCGAATGGGGGGGGGATCGCAACCTCTGAGCCCTATCCTGCAAGCCCCCTCCTCCAACGGAAGAGGAGTAATCGGAGCCGAGGATTATACCTCCCGCGCCCAGGCGCGCACCTCACCCACGAACAGGTCGGGTTCTTCCATGGCGGCGAAGTGGCCGCCCCGGGGCATGTCGGTCCAGCGGACGATAT
>JAYTWT010000507.1:0-10372 GCA_043743295.1 Alphaproteobacteria bacterium
GCTGCCGCCAGCATGCGTGCCCCTGATCACGGGCTTGCCGCCCATGGTCCCAGGCCTGACCTCAATCCGGGCATGGTTCATGGCCGCACTTCAGCACAAATCCCTCAAGGCAGCGCATAGGCCACCACATAGTCACCGCGCGCCGTGTTCATCCGCGCGCCGCCAGCCGAGACCACGACATACTGCTTGCCAGTCCTGGGCGAGACATAGGTCATCGGGGTACCGCCGACCCCGACCGGCAAGCGGCCCTGCCAGAGGACCTTGCCCGTCGCGTTGTCATAGGCTCGCAGATAGGGATCCGTGGTGGCGGCGTGGAAGGTAACGCCGCCCGCGGTGGTCATAGGGCCACCCAGGCCGATGGTACCGATCGGGATCGGCAGGTGGGATTCGATACCCAGCGGTCCTTCCGCCTCCGCGGTACCCATCGGGACCTGCCAGACAATCTGGCGGGTCTTGACGTCGATGGCCGTCAGCGTGCTGTGCGGCGGCTGGACGCACGGCGCGGAAAGTGGGCTGAGCAGCCAGGTATTGTCGGCCTCATAGGGCACCGCTTTCATCGACGGTGGCGGCCGGTCCTTGGCCAAGCTGATCTGCACGCCGGGTTTCTTGCTGGGCTTCAGAGCCACGCTCTGCGGCATCCGAAACTCGGTGACCAGCAGCAGGCCCCGACGCGCATCATAGGCGCCTGAACCCCAGTTCATCCCGCCCGCATTGCCCGGATACTGCAGCGAAGGATGTTTAACGCTGCCCGGCGGGGTGAAATCGCCCTCGTAGCGCAATTGTTTGAATTTGATCCGGCACGCAAGTTGGTCCAGCGGGGTCGCGCCCCACATCAACTTCTCGGTCAGGCGCTCGACGCCGACGGTGGGCATCTCGACTGAGTAGGGCTGGGTCGCGTTGGTCCACTCGCCGGGTTGGGTGCCGCGGGGGGCTGGCACCTCGACCACGCGGGTCAGCGGTTTGCCGGTTCGGCGGTCCAGCACGAAGACCTGCCCCCGCTTGGTCAACTGGACCAGGGCTGGTGCCGTTCCGCCCGCCATGGGAAAGTCGATCAGCATCGGCTGAGACGGCACGTCATAGTCCCAAAGGTCATGGTGCACGGTCTGAAACTTCCAGCGCTCCTTGCCGGTGGCGATGTCCAAGGCGACCACAGATGAGGCATAAAGCTCGGACTGGCCTGAGCGATGCGAGCCCCAGTAGTCGGGGGTCGAATTTCCGGTGGGCAGGTAGACCAGCCCCAGGTCAGGATCGAAGGCGGGCGTCGACCAGACGTTTGGCGTACCGCGGGTGTAGGTCTGGCCCTCCGGCGGCAGTTTACTGATCGCCGGATTGCCCAGGTCCCAGGCCCAGACCAGTTCTCCGGTGATCACACTGAAGGCGCGGACCACACCCGCAGGCTCGGCGATCTCTTGGTTATCGGCGACCCATCCCCCGATGATCACCTTGTCGCCGATCACGGTGGGCGTCGAGGTTTGGAAGTAGAACGACTTCTTGATCGGGCCGACGCCGGTGGTCAGATCGACTTTGCCGCCCTGCCCGAAGCCCGGGCACGGCGCACCGGTGTCCGCATCAAGGGCATAAAGTTCGGCGCTAATAGTCGTCGAAATGATCCTGCGCTTGCAAAGCGGCGAAGCGGCGACGGGCGCCGGGCTTATCGCCGTCACCACCTTAGCGACGACTTTCGCTATGGCCTTGGGCGGGAGGGGCTTCGGCAGAGTGGGCGTAGGCGACGCAGGCTTCGCGGCCGCGGCATCAGGCGGCGGCACCATGTTGGCCAGGGCCACCTTGGGTTGGGTCCCGTCCCAGTAGCCGACGCCTCGGCAGCGATTCCAGAAACTACGTTTGACCTTGGGATCGTGGCGCCAGCGCTCTTTGCCGGTGTCGGCCTCCACAGCAATCACCACATTGGTCGGCGTGCAGAGATAGAGCGTATCGCCTACCTGCATCGGGGTATTCTGGTCCTCGGACCCACGGTGCTTGACCTCGCCTGTGCGGAACGTCCAGGCCACTTTGAGTTCGTCGACGTTCTCCCGGTTGATCTGGTCGACAGGCGCATAGCGTGATCCGCCAGGGTCGCGACCATAGTAGCGCCAATCGGCGGCGGCCTGGGCGGGCGGCGCGCCGTCATGAACTTGAGCTGGGGTATCGGTCTGACCGGCGACAAACGTCTGCGGAATGGTGCTGCCCAGCGTCGCCAAACAGGCCAACGCCACGAGGCCTGTCGCCAGGCCCGCGTTGTTGCGCATGGCGCTGCGCGGCGCAGTCGGGATGACCAGCAGGATGAAGAGGCCGAGAACTGCCGGTGCGAAAATACGCGGCAGCAGCGGCCAATAGGAATAACCGCCTTCCCAAAGACCCCAGCCCAGGGTTGCAGCCAGGACGCCGGCATAGACCAGCCCCGCAAAGGGTTGACGCCGGATCAAGAGAACACCCGTCGCCAAGACGCCGGCCCCGGCGAGCAAGTAGTACGGCGAGCCTTGCAAATAGATCAGCCATGCGCCGCCGCCCATCAAGGCCACGCCGATTAACGCGAGAATCCCACCGCCAACCGCCGCCCACACCAGGGCAGGCCATCGGGCTTGTTTGTCAGACGCCATCCGCGTTTCTCCCGACTCTTAAGCGTAACCTTAGCGGCTGAAAGCCGCGCCGTCATGAAGCACGCTGGACGTGGTCGCACCCTCGCGCAATGATCCTACCCAAGTTTCGAAAATAAGCCGCTACGGGGAAACACCAGATGATTGCCAAGACACTCGCGCTGGGATGCGCCATCGGCCTGTTCGCGGCTATGGCTCAGGCCCAGCCGGCACCCGCGAAAAACGACTACGCCAAACCGGCAACCTGGCTCTGCTGGCCAGGCAAAGCTGGCGATGCCTGCGCAGTAGACATCACCGCCACGGTCGTTCGCGCCAATGGGTCAACCTCGGTCGAAGCGTTCAAATCTGATCCTAAGGCGCCGATTGATTGCTTCTACGTCTATCCCACCGTCTCCAACGATAAGGGCGTGGTGTCCGACATGATCGCCGGGCCAGAGGAGACCGGGGTTGTCCGGGCCCAGCTGGCACGGCTGGGTTCAAAGTGCCGGATCTATGCGCCGCTCTATCGCCAGTTCACACTCACCGCTCTGCGCAGCGCCAGCGCGGGCACGCCCCTGCCCGGCTCGGCCGATCCGGCAGTGCGGTTGGTGGGCTACAATGACGTGGTTGACGCCTGGAACTATTACTTGGCCCACGCCAACAAGGGCCGCGGCGTGGTGCTCGTCGGTCACAGCCAAGGCTCTGGCGTGCTTACCCGTGTTATTGCCGCTGAGATCGACGGTAAGCCGGTACAGAAGCAGCTGATCTCGGCCATCCTGATGGGCACCAGTCTGGGCGTCGACATGGGCAAGGATACGGGGACATTCAAGGCTATCCCGACCTGCAAAAACGCCAGCCAAATCGGCTGCGTCATCGCCTATGCGACCTTCCGCGATACCACGCCGCCACCTACGAACAGCCGATTCGGTCGCGTCCAGAACCCGGCCATGGAGGCGGTATGCACAAACCCTGCGGCGCTCAGCGGCGGCAAGGGTGAGTTCAAAGCCTACCTGTCGAACACCGCGGCGGAGATCGCCAATTCGGCGGCGGTAGGCCCGACCTGGGTCCAGGGCAAAGCCAACCCGACCACGCCCTACGTCAGCGTGCCCGGCCTGTTGACCGGAGAATGTGTGTCAAAGAACGGGTTCAACTATCTGGAAGCCCATGTGAACGCTGACCCCGCCGATCCGCGCACCGACACCATCGTCGGCGACGTGGTGGGACCAGGCGGCAAGGTCGCCGCAGATTGGGGCCTGCACCTCATCGACGCCAACATCGCTATGGGTAATCTAGTCGACGTGGTTGGAGCGCAAGGTCAAGCCTACCTGATGCGCAAATGATCGAAATCCCGCCGCCGCTTTGCAGCGGCGGGACTAAAACCTAACTCAGTTGCCGGTGATTTTCTTGCCGACCATTACGCCTAGCACGACGAACACAATGAAGCCGACGACCGCGACGAGGAAGAGGAGCTTGGCGAGGCCGGCTGCTGCGCCGGCGATGCCACCAAAACCTAGAGCGCCTGCCACGATGGCAACCAAGGCAAAGATCAGAGCCCATTTCAGCATGTCGTTCCTCCTTGCCCGCGACGGTCGCAAGCTATGGCAGAGTGAACGCCTGATGACCCTTCTCGTTCCGTCCATCGCGATTCCTTGTTTCCCGCACGCGTCAGGCTGATCTATTGACCTGACTGACATGGCCAAGAACCCGGAAAGCCCCCTGGAGCCCTTCAAGCGCGCGCTAGCCCACGCCGCGCGTTCGTTGGCGGAAACGTCAGACCTGGAGATCGTTTATTCCGGGGAAGGCCCGTTGCTGAGCGGCAATCGGGCCGTTTTACCGCATCCGCCGCGCGACCTGACGCCAGCTGACGCTGCGCGTATCCGTGGTCTGGCCGACCAGATGGCCCTGCGCGTCGCCCACCATGACCCGGCTGCCCACGCCAAGACCCGGCCACAGTCCGGCGCCGGCCAACCAATCTACGACGGTCTGGAGCAGGCCCGCATCGAGGCCATCGGTGCCAACGCCATGGGCGGCGTGCGCAACAATCTGACCGCCGTGATGGAACACGCTTGGTCGCGGCGGGTGTTCAGCGACGTCGAGGCGATGGCCAATCCGCCGATGGCCGAGGTGCTGGCCCTGATGGTCCGTGAGCGCCTGACCGGCGAGCCGCCGCCGCCGATGGCGCGCGCTCTGGTGGACATGTTCCGCGCCGACGTTGAGGCCAAGGCCGGTTCCGACCTGGATCGGCTGACCGGCGCGGTCGAAGACCAAAAAGCGTTCGCCCGCATCGCCCGCACGATCATCCGCGACCTTGAGATGGGCGATGACCTGTCTGATGCGCCGGATCAGCAGGACGATCAGAATGACGGTGAGGAGGGCGAGGCCGAGCCTTCCGATGATCAAGACGACGGCGAAGGCGAGAGCCAATCTTCGCAACAGTCGGCCATGGACGACGACGACGCGACAGCGCGCGATGCCGAGGACAGCGAGAGCCAGGCGATGGAGTCCGAGATGGACCCCGATGCCGAAGACAGCGACGACCCGCCAGAGATGGGCGATGGAGATCAGCCCGCACGGCCCGATCCTTCCGGCGATGCCCGCGCGATCACCTATAAGGTCTTCACCACCAGCCACGACGAAGTGGTGGCCGCCGAAGAACTCTGTGATCCTGAGGAACTGACCCGGCTGCGCGCCTATCTGGACCAACAATTGGCCAGCGTGTCGAACGTCGTCTCGCGACTGGCCAACCGGCTGCAGCGCAAGCTGCTCGCGCAGCAGAACCGCTCCTGGAGCTTTGACCTTGAAGAGGGCTTGCTCGACACCTCGCGGCTCACGCGGGTGATCACCGACCCCACAGCTTCGCTGGCGTTCAAGGAGGAGCAGGACACCGATTTCCGCGACACGGTGGTGACCATTTTGATCGACAATTCCGGCTCGATGCGCGGACGACCGATCATGGTGGCTGCGGTCTGCGCCGACATCCTGGCCCGCACGCTGGAACGCTGCAGCGTCAAGACCGAGATCCTGGGATTCACCACCCGGGCGTGGAAGGGCGGCACGTCACGCGAAGACTGGCTAAAGGCCGGTAAACCCGCGCAGCCGGGGCGGCTGAATGACCTGCGCCACATCATCTACAAGGCCGCCGATGCGCCCTGGCGCCGGGCCCGACGCAACCTCGGCCTGATGATGCGCGAGGGCCTGCTGAAAGAGAACATCGACGGCGAGGCCCTGATGTGGGCGCACCAACGGCTGATGGGCCGGATGGAGGCGCGGCGTATTCTGTTAGTAATCTCGGACGGGGCGCCGGTCGACGACAGCACCCTATCGGTCAACTCCGGCCATTACCTGGAGCGCCATCTGCGCGACGTGATCACCGAGATCGAGGGCAAGAGCCCGGTGCAACTGATCGCCATCGGCATCGGCCACGACGTGACCCGCTACTACAAGAACGCCGTGACTATCGTGGATGTCGAACAATTGGCCGGCGCCATGGTCGAACAGCTGGCCGATCTCTTCGATGAGGAGGTTCGCAGGGTCACCCGCAAGAACGCCAACCTGCTGGCCCCGCCGCCCAACACGCAAGGTCCGCAGGGTGCGATCAAGCGCTCGACATTCAAGGAAGTTCGTAGGGCGACGGCATGAGTCCGGGAGGCCAACCCATGGCGCGTAGGTGGCGGTTCGGATTGCTTGGCGGTGCCATCGGCTTGGGCGTGGCCGGTCTCATCGCCAGCTGTGCGCTGAAAACGACAGAACTGCCTGTGGGACCCCAGCCAGTCGGGCCCACGATTCGGATTGTTGCCGATCAGGTCGCCGAAGCGCCTACGGCACCAACCGCCGACACATTCAGATATGCGGGCGGACTTGCTTTGACGTCGCCCGACACCTCGCGGTTCCACGGATTGTCCGACCTCGTCGTGGAACCCGATGGGCGGTTCGTCGCGGTCAGCGATGATGGCGATCTCGTCAAGGGCCGCATCAATTTGGACCCCCAGGGCCGCCTTGCGGGGCTTTCCGAGGTCGCCCTGGCCCCGCTCACCGGCCTCGATGGCAGACCCCTCAGCGGGGCCAAGACCGACTCTGACGCCGAAGGCCTGGCGATTTGGCCGAACGGCGACATGATGGTCAGCTTCGAGCGAAACCACCGGGTCTGGCTCTATCCCGCGAAGGGGGGGCCGCCACGCCCCATATCCCACCCGGACACGCCATTCCCGGACAACGACGGCATGGAAGCCCTGGCGTTAGACCCCGTCGCCGGTCGGGACGCGTATCTGGTTGGGCGTGAAGATACCCGTGAGACCTGGACCTGCCGCGTGACCGGAGGATGTACGCCGTTCCTGAGGCCCGGATTGGATACCGAGGGCAAACTCGTCGCAGCCCGCCCCCTGCCGAAGGATCGTTGGGCATTCCTGCTGCGGGACTTCAACCCCATCGCGGGGGCCACGATCCGCATCCTGATCACCGACCGCGCGGGTAGCCGCCTTGACCTGCATACAATCACAAGACCCGCGACAGTCGACAACTTTGAGGGCCTCGCGGCCCTGCCCCGACCCGACGGTTCGGTCAGATTTTACATCATCTCCGATGACAATTTCTCGCCCGCCCAGCGGACCTTGCTGATGGCGTTCGACTGGCGACCCGCAAAAGGACAATAGGATGAAGCGCGACGTCTCGATCCCCATGCCAGACGATAAATCGGCGCGCGCCTATGTGTTCACACCGGACAGCGGTTCTGGCCCTTGGCCGACCATCCTCTTCTACATGGACGGCCCGGCGATCCGGCCGGCGCTGTTTGATATGGGCGAGCGGATGGCGCAGGCTGGCTATTACGTCCTGCTGCCCGACATGTTCTGGCGCGCTGGGCCCTATGCGCCTTTCAACCTCGCCGACATCTTCGGTTCGCCGGAGGGGCGCAAAGTGTTTCGAGAGACGTACTTCGGGTCCACCGGCCCTGCGCCCTCGATGGCCGACACGCAGGTTTTCCTGGCGTGGCTGGACGAGCAGCCGGAGGCCGACGCCCAGCGGATTGGAACCACCGGCTACTGCATGGGTGGGGCGATGTCGCTGCGCGCCGCCGCAAGCTTTCCCGACCGCGTGGCCGCCGCCGCCGCTTTCCACGGGAGCAACCTAGCCACCGAAGATGAGACCAGCCCTCACAGGCTGGTTAGTGCCATCAAGGGCAAGGTTCTGGTTGCAGGCGCCGACGAGGATGCCGGATATGACGCCGCTCAGAATGAGCGGCTGCGTAGCGCTCTCGCTGAGGCAGGGGTCGATGCCGAGGTCAGCATCTGGGACGGCTGCAAGCACGGCTGGGTGCCCGCCGACATGCCGGTCTACAACAAGGACGGCGCGGACCGGCACTGGCGCGAGCTGATCGGTCTTTTCGACGGTGTCCTCAAGTAAGGCCCTCCACCGACCGGCCAAGAAAAAAGCCGCCCTTGCGAGCGGCTTCTTTCAAACGACAGGCTTTCGCTTCAGGCGGCGGCGGTCTCGGCCAGCTTGGCCTTGATCTGACGCTTCAGCTTCAGCGCCTTGGCCGAGAGGACTTCGTCCTTCGCCTTGACGATGACCGGGTCCAGGCCGCCACGGAAGTCGATGGTACGGAGCGCCGCGTTGGTGATCCGCAGGCTATAGCTCTGGCCCATGACGTCGGACTTCAGGCTGACCGCCGCCAAGTTCGGCATGAACCGGCGCTTGGTCTTGATGTTCGAGTGGCTGACATTATTGCCGACCATGGGGCCGACCCCAGTAAGTTCGCAGCGACGCGACATAGCGGATACCTTCGCGTGGAAATGGATACGCAACGGACGAGGGTCCGCGCGAGGAGCCGGCGATATAGAGGAAGGGGACCGCGCGCGTCAAGGCGGCGCGCACTGCGAACGCACTCTAGCCCGGCCTTGAAGCTCGCGCGTTGTGTCTCGGCGCGATTTACCCCCAATATCTCGTAGGGAACGAAGACTGAATCTCAGCAGGTCAGTGATTCGGACGCGATTTGTTGCGGCCGTGTTCCAGTTCCATTTGCATCTGCTCGTGAAAGGACGGGGGTCCTGGTTGAGTTTGACTCAAATTGTGCTAATAACCGACCAGTCAGTTATTACGAGATACTCCATGGACGTCGGCGAACCCAAATTCCGCAGGCGCGCGGCGGATAGGCCGGATGAGATCGCACAGGCGGCACTCGCAGTGTTCGCCGAGCGGGGTTTCGCGGCCGCCCGGCTGGACGACATCGCGCGGCGCGCGGGCGTCTCGAAGGGCGCGCTCTATCTCTATTTTGAGACCAAGGAAGAGATCTTCCGTGCGGTTGTCAGCCGCGCCATTGCCCCCAACGTTCAGGCGATCCGCGCGATGGCTGCAGCGCATCCGGGTCCGCTTTCGAGCCTGATACGCGGTGTGACAACTCAGATGGTCGCAATGGCCGAAGCCTCGCCCCTGGCTGGCGTGATGAAAATGGTGATCGGCGAGGCGCGGAATTTCCCGGAGCTGGCGCGCGTCTGGCACGACGAATTGATCGCCCACGCGCTCGCTGCCGTCGTCGAGGCTGTCCTCGCCGCCCAGGCGCGCGGCGAGGTGAAGCTGGGCGATGCCCGGATCTACGCGCTCCAACTTATCGCGCCGCTCTTGGTCTCCCTGCTCTGGCGGGAAACCTTCGTTCCGGTCGGTGCCGAACCGTTCGTATTGAAAGCCGTCATGACCCAGCACACGGACACCCTGCTGAACGGCATGCTCACAGAAGGCGCTCGCGCATGAACCGCCAACGGATCCTGGTCGCAGGTCTAGGGCTGACCGCTGCGGGCATCGTTGCGGCGATCCTCTTGATGCCCCGCTTTGATCCCCCGAGCACCCTGACAGGCTACATCGAGGGTGAGCCCCTCTACCTGGCCTCACCGATCAGCGGGACGATACGCAGTGTCGATGTCCAGCGCGGACAGGACGTTGCGGCCGGTCAGGCGCTGTTCGTGGTCGATCCCGCCCAGGTCCGTGCGCAGTATAACCAGGCCGTTGGCGCGGGCGCCGCAGCCAGTGCCCAGGCCGATGACGCCCGCAAGGGTCAGCGTCCCGCAGAGCTGGCGGTGTTCGACGCCAATATCGCTGCCGCCGAAGCGCGCGTTCGCGACGCCGTAGCCGACCTGCGTCGGGTAGAACCGCTGGTGCGTCAAGGCTGGTACGCACCGGCCCGCCTGGATGACGTCAAGGCGGCAGCCGACGCGGCCAACGCCCAGCTGCGCGCCGCACGGCGCCAACGCGAGGCCGCCCAACTTGGCGGACGCGCCGACCAGATCCGCGCCGCCGACGCCCGGCTTGCAGAAGCCAAGGCAGCGATCTCCGGGGCTGGCGCCCGCCTTTCCGAACTTGGGCCAAAGGCGCCGAGCGCGGCACGGGTGGAGGACGTCTTCTTCCACGCTGGCGAGTGGGCGCCCGCCAACCAACCGATCCTCAGCTTGTTGCCGGACGCTCGCATCAAGGTGCGGTTCTTCGTGCCCGAGGCCCAGCGCGCGGCCTACCAGATCGGCCGCCCGGTGCGCTTCAGTTGTGACGGCTGTGCCAAAGGCCTGACAGCGACCATCGAGTTCGTCGCCCCGCGCCCGGAGTTCACACCCCCGATCATCTACAGCCGCGAAGCCCGCGACCGCTTGGTCTATCTCGTCGAGGCCCGCCCCAGCGTGCGCTTGAACCCGGGTCAGCCCGTCGACGTGGAGCCGCTAACGTGAGCGGTCGCGCAATCTCCCCTCCTCTTTGCGGGGAGGGGACGGGGGTGGGGGTGTCAGCTCTGAGCCTGGAGGTTCGCACCCCCACCCCCAACCCCC
>JAYTWT010000508.1:0-1609 GCA_043743295.1 Alphaproteobacteria bacterium
GCCGAGACGCCAAACAGATAGGGGTGGCCAAACGCCAGGACTGCCCATACCCCCACCGCAAGTGCCAACCGCCACCAGCCGATTTCACCGAGGCTGAAGGTCTGCCGTCCGCTGAGAATTGCGGCCAACGGCATATTCGAGGTCTTGGCGGCAAAGGCGTCCCAGCTCTCGCCTAGCGCCCGCTTGCGCTTGGCGTCAATACTGGCGGTGCCGAACAGGGCTAGGCCCAGCATAGCGGCGAATAGCACGATGCTGGCGCGGTCGCCGTTCACCAGCAAATGGCCCGCCGCCCACACCGCTACGCCCCAGAGAAAGGGGTGACGGGTGATCCGAAGCATTCCCTGGATCACGTCCGGCCGGTCCAGTGCACCCTCTTGGCGGACGCTGGTCGGATTGGGAGTCGCCAGCCCCGGTACGATCAGCAGCATGGCCAAAAATTGGATTGCTAGCTGGGCATGGCGCGTCCCTTCGCTGAGGGTCCAGTAGGCATGGTTCCAAGGCTCGGAGCGCGCGTCCGCGAACGCTAGGCCCAGCCAGACCAGTCCCGCCACCGAAGCCATTGAAAATAGGCCCATGTAGGGACCCTGGCCGATCCGGGCGGTGAGCACATCGCGCATCCGGGTGCCCGACACCAGCAGGTGCAGCAGGACGAAGAACAAGGCCGCAGCCAACAGGTTCATCATGGGGAATGCTCCTCATGGCGCAGCATGCGTGTTTAATTTACACTGTCAAGTTATGGATTTCCGTCGTCGCTATCGTCGTCCCATGGCGGATCACTATCCTCAAGGGTTTGGGCAGGAGCGACTTGTGCCGCGATCACTGGTGCCGACTTCGCGCCTGGCTTCGCCGCAGACCGCCGCAAGATGGCTTCAACCCGCGCAAGCCATCGATTGGCTTCTCTTAGCGCCGCGTCGGCATTCGGTCGGCCGCGCACTTCGTCGTCATCTGGCAACCAGACATCGATGGGGAAATCCGGCTCGGCCGGATCGTCGAACACGAACCTCAAACAGACCCGCTCCTGTGGGGCCGCCATTTGATCCAGGGGCCGACGGGCCTCGCCTCGGAACGTTCGCGCTACGACCTGACGGTCGACGATCAGTTCAACGCCCACCAACTCGTCAAGGCGGTAGGTCAGGCACCACGCACCTTGGTCCCATGCGATACAGGCCAACCCAGCCGTGAGATCAAATCCGATCCCAACGCCGCGTCCCCGCGCAATGAGCGACGGGTCTGGATTGGTACCTAGGATCTTGGTCAAGCTGCGCCGGATCCGACGCGCGTCGTCCAGAACCCAAATGAACGCACCCCCGACTAGGGTCAATGCTCCCCCCAGGAGCACCAGCAGCGTCACCAGTCTAGCCACATCGTCCATGGCGTCAGGTTAGCCTGAGGTTCGAGATGACCGGCAAATGCGGTGCGCTTTCCAACGGCGCGAGGCCGATTAGCCTTGGATCATCCGCGATCTCAATCTCGCGCCGGTAGGCCTGGAACCCGGAGCGGACGTAAAATGCGGGGGCCCCCGCATGGTCCAGTGTGCAGGTATGGACCCAGAACCTGCGGATCGGGCGCGACCAGGCTTTGTCGATCGCCCGGTTCATCATCCAGCGCG
>JAYTWT010000509.1:0-3829 GCA_043743295.1 Alphaproteobacteria bacterium
TTGAAGACCAGGCCACCGGCGCGGCTGTTCATCTGCATCCAGGGTAACCACTGGGCCAGACGCACCCAGGCGATGGCCGGTCGCGCAGTCGCTTTCTTAGCGTCGAGGATATCGGCAGCCTCGGCGTTGAAGTCGAAGATCTCCATGGCGTGGTATTGGTTGCCGACATAGGCCTGATAGTCGCCAGCCATCGGGTTGGTGTAGAACAGCGGCACCTCGATCGGCATGAACACGCGGCCGTTCTCGACGCGCGCCGAGAGCGAGAACGGCGTGCCCTTCTCATCGCGTAGCCAGGTGGGGCGGCTGTTCACCGGATCGTTGGCGACGTGGAGCACCTCGACCGTCTTACCGCTCCAAGGATTGTTCCAGGTTCGGAACGGCTTGCCGGTTTTCGGATCGATGTAGAACATCAGTTCGCGCGAAACGAGCCGATAGCCGACGCCTTTGACTGGATCATTCACGGTGACGCAGGCGCGGATGTTCATGCCTTCCAGGTTGAACAACAGCCGGTCCGGCTCGCCCGGAACCCGCGAGTAAGCACGCCCCGACCAGTGATAAACTACTGGCTCATTGTCCTTCATCGAGCACTGGAACTTGCGCGAAACCTGCAGGGCATCCTCGGGCTTGGAGAAGTCCAGCATCACGGGTTTTGCGCTCTTTGCCGGAGCCGCCATGACCGCGAACGGTGCCAGGGCGGCGACCGCGGCAAGCAACAGGATCTTGTTCATGTCTAGCCCTCGAAGCATCGTGTCAAAAAGGTTTGGCGGCAACTAGCAAGGCGACCCCCGCGATAGACCATGGCCAGGATGTGCGACCAACGCCGAGCTTCCAGTTAGCCGACGTGCATCGCCATCCGCCCCAGGACGTTTCGACCCGTCTCCGCAGGCCGATTGGTACAACAATAGATCATTTGTCCGGACAAATCGTCAAGGGCCTAACGCGGGTGTTTGAGGTGCGCGGGATTTGGTCTTGCAGCCCGGCCCGCACACTGCAAATGGTATAAGAGTAGATCATTTGTAACCGAGGATCGTGATGCTGATCGCGCTCATGGCGCTCTTGCACGTGCTGGTGTTCGTCTACTGGCTGGGCGGGGACCTGGGCGCGTTCTATATCTCGCGGCATGTGAGCGATCCCGCCCGGCCAGTTGCGGCCCGTATTGCCGCTGCGCAGGCCCTGAACAACTTGGATATGGCACCGCGTACAGCCCTGATCTTGGCGTTGCCGACGGGCCTCGCCTTGGCCAACGCCCGAGGAATTCTGGCCGTGCCAACGGCGATTATGCTGGCCATTTCCGTCCTGGCGACCGTCTGGCTGGCCTTGGCTTGGCGTATTCACCTGAAACATTTACCCCCCGGCTCGACCGTTCGCACCTTGGATCTGGCGATCCGCTGGGTCGCGTTGGCGAGCCTGCTCGCGGTCGGTAGCGCGGTGGTTCTGGGTCAGGTCGATGCGCCGCTGTATATCGGGCTGAAGCTGATGGTGTTGGGTGCTGCTGTGGCGACCGGCCTGTGGGTTCGGCGTCTGCTCCGGCATTTCGGACCCGCCTTTGTCGCTCTGGTATCGCACGGTCCCAGCCCTGAAACCGACGCCGCCATCGCCGGCTCTCTGACCCAGGTCCGCCCCGCCGTTATGTTGATATGGCTGCTGTTGCTGACCGCCGCCTTCCTCGGCCTTTGGAGACCGCAATGAGTGTCACCGACCTTCCGCGCGGCACGGCCGCCGCTGACGCGTTTCGCCAAGCGCTAGGCACCGAAGCGGTCAGCGAGGACCTAGGTAAGCGACGCCTGCTCAGCCAGGACATCTGGACGGCGGGTGAAAGCATCGCCGAACTGGTGGTGACCCCCCGCGACACCGCGGCCCTCAGCCGCGCCGTCATCGAGGCCGGGCAGCGCGATCTTGCGGTGGCGATCCGCGGCGGCGGGATGAGCTATACGGCGGGCTATGTGCCCGGCGCGGCGGCCAGCATCCTGATCGATATGAGCGGCATGGACCGTGTGTTGGAGGTCAACGCCGACGACATGACGGTGAGCGTCGAAGCGGGCTGCACCTGGAAGACTCTGCATGAGACCCTGAAGCCTTTGGGCCTGCGCACCCCGTTCTGGGGACCACTGTCCGGGATTTCGTCGACCATCGGCGGCGGCCTGTCGCAGCTGAACGCGATCTTCGGCGCCGGTCAGTACGGCACCACCAGCGAGAGCGTAGTCGGCGTGGCCATGGTGCTGGGTGACGGCCAGGTGCTGCGGACCGGTGCGGCGGGTAAGGGAACGCACCCCTTCTACCGCCACTACGGCCCCGACCTGACGGGCCTGTTCTGCGGCGACGCCGGTGCGTTCGGCGTCAAGGCCGAGATCACCCTGCGGCTTATGCGGGCTCCGCAATTTGAGGGGGTCGCGTCATTCGCCTTCGCCTCCGCCCAGGCGCTGTTCGCGGCGGGAACCGAGATCACCCGCGCCGGGATCACCTGCGAGCTGGTCGGGTTCGATCCGGCTCTGGCTGAGGTGCGGGTCCGCCGCGCGTCGATCCTGTCTGGCGTCATGGCCATGGGCAAGGTGGTCACCAGCGGGCGGTCCTTGATCAGCGGCGTCACCGACGCGTTGAAGATGGCCGTCGCTGGCCGTGGTTTTCTGGGGGACACCGACTGGTCCCTACACCTGGTCTGCGAGGGGCGGACCGCTGCCGGGGTCGACGCCGACGTCGCTGAGGTGCGCCGTATCGCTATGGCGGCGGGCGGGCGCGAGACCGAGGCGACCATTCCCCGCGTACTGCGCGCCCAGCCGTTCACGCCGCTGAACAACATCCTGGGTCCCGAGGGCGAACGCTGGGTGCCGATCCACGGCATTGTGGCGCTGTCGCAGGCCGACGCCTGTCAGAAGGCGATCGCCGCGTTGTTCGCCAAGTTCGCGCCCCGGTTTGAGGCGGCGGGAGTCTACACCGGCATGATGCTGACCAGCCTCTCGACCAACGCCTTCCTGATCGAGCCGGTGTTCTTCTGGCCGGAGGCGCGGCGTGAACTGCATGAAGCGACGGTAGAAGGCGGCATGCTGGCCAAGTTGAAGAGGCATCCTGAAAATCCGCAGGCGACCGCCCTGGTCGCTGAAGCGCGCAAGGCCGTGGTCGGTGTGTTCGAAACGTTCGGTGCCGCCCACTTCCAGGTCGGGCGGACCTATCCCTGGCTGGCCAGCCGAGACGCCGCCTCGCAGACCCTGGCGCGGGCAATCAAGGCCGTGGTCGATCCTGACGGTCGGCTCAATCCGGGCGGCTTGGGGCTGTGACCTGGCTGACCGCGCGCGATCCCCGGACCGGGGCGCTGGACTATGCGTTCGAGGCCGCATCGCGCGAGGTCGTCGCAGCAACGGCGGCGCGGGCGCGGGCGGCGCATCCTGCCTGGGCGGCGTTGGGGTTTGAGGGGCGCGCCAAGGTCCTGGCCCAGTTCACCACCGAGATCGGAGCCCGCCGTAGCGCCCTGCAGGCGGCGCTGGAGCGCGACACCGGTCGTCGTCGGATCGCCGCACAGGAGATCGACAGCGTCATCGGTTCGATGGCCGGGTGGAGCGCCATCGCGCCGGGCCTGTTGAGCCAAGGTTGGACCGACGGGCGCGCCATGCCCGCGGTGCGCCACGCCCCGAATTGGCGACCCTATGGGCTGGTAGGTGTGGTCAGTCCGTGGAATTTTCCCCTGCTGCTGGGCATGATCGATGCGATCCCCGCGCTCGTCGCAGGCTGCGCGGTAATGGTGAAACCGTCCGAGGTGACCCCCCGCTTCGCCGTACCGCTGGGTGAGGCGATAGCCGCCACGCCGGCGCTTTCAGAGGTCTTCCACCTGCTGCCC